>NZ_LZKH01000162.1:0-5817 GCF_001672745.1 Mycobacterium sp. E1386 | reverse complement strand
TTGTGCCGATGTGGGATCCGGAATTGTGCGCGGCCGAGGTGCGGCGTCTGGCCGACAAAGGCTGCAGGGCCATCAGCTTCCTCGAGGCACCGCACGCTTTCGGCTTCCCCAGCTTTCACAACGAGCACTGGGACCCGATGCTGACCGCGATGTCGGAGACGGGCAGCGTGCTGTGCATGCACATCGGGGCCAGCGGCGGCCTGATCACGCTGGCGCCTGACGCTCCGATCGACCATCACATCATCCTGCCCACCCAGCTCACGCTGATGGCCTTGCAGGACCTTATGTTCGGCCGTACCTTGCGCAGATTCCCGGACCTGCGTATCGCCCTTTCCGAGGGCGGTATCGGTTGGATCCCCTACTACCTCGAGAGAGCCGACCGACACGCCAAGAATCAACTCTGGATCGGTCAGGACTGGTCGGAGCGCTTGCCCAGCAAGGTATTTCGGGACCAGGTCCTGGCTTGCTTCATCACCGACCCGGCCGGCGTCAAGCTGCGCAACGAGATCGGCATCGACAATCTGGCGTGGGAGTGCGACTATCCGCACACCGACTCGACCTGGCCCAACGGCCCGGAGCAGTTGTTTGGCGAGTTCACGGCTGCCGGCGCGACCGACGAGGAAATCAACAAGATCACTCACGAAAACAGCTGTCGTTTCTTTGATTTCGACCCGTTCAAGCACACCGCGAAAAAAGACGCGACGGTGGGTGCGCTACGCGCCAGGGCCACCGACGTCGACCTGTCGACGGTGAGCAAGGCCGAGTACCGGGCCCGTGCCGAGGCGGCCGGCCGGGAGACGGTGCAGGTCTGATATGACGAGTACCGTCGATCTGCCTAAGATCTCGGCCGATGCGCACGTCGACGAGCCGCACGACCTCTGGTACGAGCGCCTCAGCGTGGACCTGCGCGATCACGCCCCGCGCCGCATTATGGCCAATGACGCCGGCGGGTGGAGCCTGGTCGTCAACGGCAGCCCCATCGGTTGGAACGAACTGTCGGCAGAAGAGGCAGCGGCCAAGGAGGCCGAGCGCGTGGCGGCCGCCTCGCCCGACGTGCGGCTCGACATGATGCGGACCGACCGCATCAACGCCGAAATCGTCTTTCCCACCATCGGGCTATACGCGTGGGAAATCGCCAATCCCCTTGCCGGGCAGTCGGTGTGCCAGGTCTACAACGATTGGATTCGCGAGCAGATCGGGGGACACGACCGGATCAAACTTGCGATGATGATCCCCACCTGGGACGCCGACATGGCCATCGCCGAGGTCGAGCGGGTGGCTGCCGATCCGTCGGTGGGTGGACTGCTGTTGCCGTTGGTCGGCAAGCCGGAGTGGAACTCCAAAGAGTGGGAACCGCTGTGGGGCGTCATCGCGTCGACGGGCCGGCCGGCCGTCATGCATCAGGGCAGCGGCCACGACATGATCTTCTATCGAGGGTGGGGGAGCGGCACGGCGAATCTTCTTGCCACGCAATCGATGGCGCCGCGCGCAGCCGCCTTGTTGAGCTGCAGCGGGATCCTGGAGCGGCATCCAGACCTGCACGCTGTCTTCGTCGAGTGCAACGGCGGATGGATCTCGTGGGCAATGCAGACGCTGGACTACTATTACCAGGCGCACGACGAGATCGGCTGGACCAAACCGAAACTTGCCGAACTGCCCAGTCACTACATCCGGCATCAGATCCACTCGACCTTTCAGGACGATCCCGTCGCGATTACGAACCTCGCGGATACCGGCGCCGAATGCCTGTTGTGGGGCAACGACTATCCCCACCCCGAGAGCACATACCCAGAGTCGGAGAAGATCCTCGACAGGCTCTTCGACGGCGTCGACATCGACAGTGCGCGGGCCATCGTCGGCGGAAATGCACGCAGGCTGTTCGGTTTTGACGAAAGCGTCCTGAAGGACGCCCCCTGAGTGGCCGTCCGATGAACGCAGAGTTCTCGCTTCGCCACCAGGATTACTCGCTCAGCGAGGAGCAGGCGGCACTGCGGGATTCTTTCCGGGCCTATTTCGAAAAGACCATCCCGACATCACGGGTTCGCTCGGCCGAACCGGGGGGGTTCGACGCGGCGCTGTGGGACGAGCTCCAGGAACGTGCCGTCGTTGAGATGGCGCTGCCGCAAGCGGTCGGTGGCGACGGGGCCGGCTTGGTCGAGCTGGCGCTCGTGCTCGAAGAGGCCGGCCGCCGCGCGGCGCCGGTGCCCCTGGCCGAGGTGTTGGCGGCGGCGCGCTCGCTCGCTCGCATCGACCCGTCATCGCAGCTGCTGGCCGCCATGCGCGATCGTGGCGCGGTTGTCACCCTCGCCCCGGGCACCGCCGACCGTCGGCTAGCACCCGCCGGAGCGATCGCAGAGGCCGTGCTCGCGCCGCAGGGCGCCAACCTGACGCTGGTCACCGGCCCGCCGGCGCCGACCCAGCCCAATCTGGCGTGCGCTCCGCTGGGCTGGCGCGAGGTTACCGGTGGCGCACGGGTGGGTTCGGCCGTCGAGTGGGACCTAGCTGAACGGGAATGGCACGTTTTGACGGCGGCCGCGCTGGTCGGGCTGGGCCAGGCCGCCCTTGACCTCGGCGTGCAATACGCCAAAGAGCGCACGGCTTTTGGCACCCAGATCGGAGCGTTTCAAGCCATCGCTCATCCATTGGTCGACGCCGCCAACAGCGTGGGCGCGGCCCGGCGGCTACTGTGGCGCGCTGCCTGGTTCTGTGACCACGAACCCGAATCCGTTGGTGCGCTGGCCCTGTGTGCCGTGCTGGCCGCCGGTGACGCCGCCGAGCAAGCCGGGGCCACCGCCATTCATACCCAGGGCGGCTTCGGGTTCACCCTTGAATCCGACGTTCAGCTCTACTACCGCCGGGCCAAAGGCTGGGCGGTGGCCGTCGGCGACCGTCGGACCCTTCTGCGACGCGTCGCCCGGTGGGCGCCGCATGTGTTGAAGGATGCTCTCGCGTGAATTTCGAAACGGTCGACCTCGACGACGACACCCTTACGTTCTGGCAGGAGGCACGCGCCTTCTTCGACGAACACGTCACCCCGGCGGTGCTGGAAGACGAACGGCTCCACGGCGGCGGATTCAACGAGGGCCTGCACCTGGCAATGGGGGCGCGCGGATGGGTCGCGACGCAATGGCCGACGTCCGAGGGTGGAGCAGGCCTGGACGCGTTGCGGGCGCGCATCGTCGCCACCGAATGGGCGCGCAGCGGTGCGCCCTACATCCTGGCCTCCACGACGTTGCTACCACCGATCGCCATCCGAATGTTCGGCTCGCCGGACATCCAGGCCGAGGTGCTGCCGCGGGTGGCTGACGGCACCGTTCGCATCTGCCTGGGTTACACCGAACCGGACTGCGGATCGGATTTGGCCGCGGTGCGCACCCGCGCGGAGCGGGATGGCGAGGAATGGGTTATCAACGGGCAGAAGATGTTCACCACCGGTGCCCAGTTCAGCCAATACTGCTTTCTCCTCACGCGCACCGACCCGTCGGCGCCCATGCACAAGGGCCTGACCGTTTTTCTTCTGCCTCTGGACACTGCGGGGGTGGAGATCCGGCCGATCGGCACACTGGGCGGCGAACGTACCAATTTCGTTTACCTGCAAGATGTTCGCGTCAACGACCGCTGGCGCCTGGGCGACGTCAACGCGGGTTGGACCGTGGTCGCCGCGCCGCTGAGCCAGGAACACGGCATCTCCGCCGACGGCAGTGACCCGACCACCGGGGGGCCCTACCTGGCCGAGTGCGAGAAGCTCCTCGCCGAGTTCGTTCATTGGGCCGCAACGCAACCGGGTCCCGCAGGCACATCCTTGCTCGACGACGCCGCAGTGGCCGAGCGCATCGGCGAAGCGCTCGTCAAGGTCGAGATGACGCGTTCGGCGTCGGGACCGCCGGCTCGCATCCTGTCCTCCGACCTGCTGGTGCAGACGGCGTCGGAGCTGATCGATCTCATCGGTCCGACAGCCCTTCTGCCGCGCGGGGCGGAGGGGAGTGCCGGCGACGGTGCATTCGAAGCAGGATTCCGATTCGCGCCAGGGACCGGCATCTATGGCGGATCCACCGACGTGGCGCGAAACGTGATTGCCGAGCGATTCCTGGGACTTCCCCGTAGCACACCGCGAAGGAACAAAAATGAGCGAAACGGCAGCGCTGTCGGCTAGCCACGACGAACAGTCCGACGACGCCGTGACGGAGGGCATTGCCGCCGAGGCCTTCGGGGGTGACTTCGCAGCGATGCTGACTGTCCCCGAACCACAGGAAGTGTACGCAGGCATCGGATCGACGCCGATAATCGTGATCGACGGCAATCACATTGTCGGCGCCGCCAAGAGCGTCGACGCTCTGACCCGCAGCCACGATGTGCGCGGATCGGGGGCAGTGGGCAATACGCAGAGCGCCGATCGCCCGCTGATTCCGCTGGACATCGACCGGCCCGAGCACACCAAATACCGCAAACTGCTTGACCCGATCTTTTCGGCGAAGGCGATCGCTCACCTGGAGACTGACGTAAGAACGCTCGCCGACGAGCTGATCGACAAGTTCATCGAACGCGGCCACGCTGACATCTACGATGAATTCTGCGCGATCCTCCCGTCCACGATTTTCCTGCGCCTCATGGGAATTCCGCTCTCCGAGCTGAACTACTTCCTGCAGAACAAAGACGATCTGCTGCGCGACGTCGACGGGGAAACCGTCGCGCAACGCGAGGCCAGGTACAAGGCGGCGGGCAAACGGTGCTACGCGTACTTCAACCAAGTTCTCGACGAACGCGAAGCGAGCGGCGAACCCGGGGACGACATCCTCGGCCGCTTCATGACAGCCGAAGTCGACGGCCACTCACTGACCCGAGAGAACATTCTCGACATCTGCTTCCTGCTGATGATCGCCGGCCTGGATACCGTCGCGGCGTCGCTATCCTGCATCCTGTCCTGGCTCGCGCGCCATCCCGACGAGCGCCGTCAGGTAGTGGCGAACCCGGAAATGTGGCCCGACGCCATCGAAGAGTTGATGCGTTGGGAGACCCCGGTGCCGGTGGCATCGCGCACTCCAACCGTGGACATGCAGGTCGGCGATACGACCGTGGCCGCAGGAACGCAGGTGACGGTGCTGTGGGCCGCTGCCAACCTGGATCCGGAAAAGTTCAAAGATCCTCTCAAAGTGGACCTGACCCGTCGGCCCAATCCGCATTACTCGTTCGCAAGCGGTTTTCACCGTTGTCTGGGAAGCCATCTCGCCCGGATGGAGCTGCGGGCGGCACTCGACCAATTTCACAAGCGTATTCCCGATTACGAGATCACGCCGGGCTCGTCGTTGAAATACGAAGCTCTTCCGGTGCGGCTGGCGCGGCCGCTGCCACTGAGTTGGGAGGTGCGTGGATGAGGCTGGAACTCGACAGCGGAGCTTGCCAGGGGCATGGCCGCTGCTACAGCCTCTCGCCCGCGTTGTTCGACGCCGACGAGGAGGGGCACAGCGTGCTGTTGGCGGCCGAGGTGCCAGTAGGGGAGGAGCCCTCCGCCACGAACGCCGTGCAGTCCTGTCCCGAGGAGGCCATCGCCCTTCATGACTGACCAGGCCGGCTCGACCGCGCGCCCCGACTCCGCGACGCCGACATCGTCGGATCGTCCGCAGATCCGAGCCGGATTCATCGGTCTCGGGGACCAGGGCAAGGGAATGGCAGATCGGCTCATAGCCTGCGGGGTGCCCACGACATTGTGGGCACGCCGGGCGGAATCGCTTGAGCCCTACCGCGGTTCTGCGGCGTCGTTCGCGGAAACCCGGGCCGAGCTGGGGGCCAACAGCGACGTGGTCGGGATCTGTGTGGTCG
>NZ_LZKH01000161.1:0-1226 GCF_001672745.1 Mycobacterium sp. E1386 | reverse complement strand
GTGTTTGATTTTGGGGCGCTTCCGCCGGAGGTTAATTCGGCGCGGATTTATGCCGGTCCGGGGTCGGGGTCGTTGATGACCGCGGCGTCGGCGTGGAATGCGATTGCTGCGGAGTTGCAGTCGGCGGCGTTGAGTTATCAGAACGTGGTGACTCAGCTTGCCAGTGAGGAGTGGGCGGGTACGGCCTCGGCGGCGATGGCGGCCGCGGCGACGCCGTATGCGGAGTGGCTGGCCAGCACGGCGGCTCAGGCTGAGCAGGCCGCGGTGCAGGCCAGCGCGGCGGCGGCGGCCTATGAGGCGGCGTTTTCCGCGGTGGTGCCCCCGCCGGTGATCGCGGCCAACCGGGCCTTGGTGCAGCAGTTGCAGGCCACCAATGTGATCGGGCAGAACACCGGGGCGATCGCGCAGTTGGAGGCCCAGTACGGCGAGTTTTGGGCCCAGGATGCCGGCGCGATGGCCAACTACTCGGCGCAGTCCACCGCGGCGACCAAGGGCATCACGCAGTTTCAGGCCGCGCCCAAGGTCACCAACGACGCGGGCACGACCACCCAGGCCAGCACGCTGGCCAACGCGGCAGCCAACACCACGGCCGGCAACACCGCCAACACCGTACAAAAGGCCGCCACCACCGCGACGACGACGACCACCGCGCCAGTCAAGGCAGCAGCAACCGCCGCGACGACGACGACGAACGATCCGATGAGCGAGTTGTGGTTCCTGTTGACCGGCCAAACCGCCTTCCCGACCAACCTGGGAGCGGCCGTCAACGGTTACAGCCCGTTCGCGAGCTTGTTCTATAACACCGAGGGTCTGCCGTACTTCAGTACCGGTATGGCCAACACCTTCACCCAGATCTCCAAGACGGTGGGGTTGATCGGTGGCGCGGCTCCCGCGGCGGCCAAGGCCCTGCCCGGCCTGGGTGGACTCGGTGGCCTGCTCGGCGGCGGTGCCGGTGCGGTGCACCCGGCGGCGGCCATCGGCGGCGCGGCCTCCCTCGGGGGCAAGCTGTCGGTACCGGTGGCCTGGACCGGCGGCCCGGCCGTGCCGGCCATGGGCCATACCGCCATCCCGGTCAGCGCCATCAGCGCCGCCCCCGAAGGAGCCGGGGGACCGGGCAACCTGCTCGGCGGCATGCCCCTGGCCGGTATGGGCTCTGGCACCCACGCCGGCGCCGGACCCCGATACGGATTCCGGCCCACCGTCATGGCCCGACCCCCCTTCGCCGG
>NZ_LZKH01000160.1:0-15680 GCF_001672745.1 Mycobacterium sp. E1386 | reverse complement strand
CGGCCGAGCTCGTGGTGTCGGTGCGCGCGAACAGCAGCGACACCACCAAGCTGGCCAACCCCAACACCACCACCGTCCCGTCGACGCCGCCGATGCAAGACGAGATAACGACCACCAAACCGCCGCCGCCGCCCCCTCCACCGCCGCCGCCCACGACCGAACCACCGCCCCCGCCACCGACGGAGACACAGACCGTGACGGTCACGCCTGCACCGCCGCCGCCACCGCCGGCGCCACCTCCGGCGCCGCCGCCGGCCACCTCGACGGCCGCGGCGCCACCCCCGCCACCGACGACACCGGCCGGGCCGCGACAGGTGACCTATTCGGTGACCGGCACCAAGGCGCCCGGCGACATCATCTCGGTGACCTACGTCGATGCGTCCGGCCGGCGGCGCACCCAGCACAACGTGTACATCCCATGGTCGATGACCGTCACGCCCATCTCGCAGTCCGACGTCGGCTCCGTCGAGGCGTCCAGCCTCTTCCGCGTGAGCCGGCTGAACTGCTCGATCACGACAAGCGACGGGACGGTCCTTTCGTCGAACACCAACGACTCACCGCAGACGAGCTGCTGATGGTCAGCAGGTATTCGGCGTACCGCCGCGGGGCGGGGGACGACACCATCTCGCCCGACGTCATCGACCGCATACTGATCGGGGCGTGCGCCGCCGTCTGGCTGGTGCTGCTGGGCGTGAGCGTGGCCGCGGCCGTCGCCCTGGCGGACCTGGGGCGGGGCTTCCACAAGGCGGCCAGCGGCGCGCACAGCACCTCCTGGGTGTTGTACGCCGTGATCATCGTGTCCGCGCTGATCATCGCCGGGGCGATCCCGATGCTGTTGCGGGCCCGCCGGATGGCCCAGACCGAGCCGGCCGCCCGGGGGATGACCGCCGCCAACCGGCCCCCGGTGCGCCTCATGTCCCAGGCGCCGCGCACCGCGGCCGAACGGGCCCGGCAACCCCGCGTGCAGGCACCCGTTCCGGCCGCCGACGCCGAATGGTCGGGTGAGGCGGTCGATCGGGTGTGGTTGCGCGGCACCGTGTTATTGGCGACCGCGATCGGCGCGGCGCTGGTCGCGGTGGCCACGGCGACCTACCTGATGGCTGTGGGCCACGACGGTCCCTCCTGGGGCGCCTACGTGGTCGCCGGCGTGATCACCGCGGGGATGCCGGTGATCGAGTGGCTGCACGTTCGTCAGCTGCGTCGCGCTGTGGCCGCGCAGTAGGCGCTACGACGCTTTGGCGTACCTGCGGACCCGTTCGTCCTCGCCGAACGTGCTCGTGTGCTGCGTGCCGTTGTCATCACGGCCGAAGAACGTCCAGCGCCGGGGAGTCGTCTGCGGCCCGCTGATCATCTTGACGGTGTAACGCAACTTCGTGGGACGCAGCGTGCCGATGATGTCACCGACCCGGATCTTCGAAGGATGGATCTCCCGGGCGTCGTCCCAGTCCTGTATCGCCATTACGCCCGTCCTCGTCGTGTAAGCCCCCCGCTCACCTGGACAGCGCCACGGTCGGACCCTCGCCACTGTAGTGCACCGACGGGGCCGGGTCGTTTCATCAGCCGTCGTGGCGGCCGTCCGCCACCCTGGCCGCTCCCGAGGGCCGCTGTGGGCGTAGCGTCAACCGCGAGCCGTTTCGTTGTCGGCGGTGGTCGCCGCGACCGATGCGGCGTCATCCACGGGCAATGCGATTCCTCCGTCCGTCCCGCGCTCGCCGGGACGAACGACGCCGACGTGAAGGGAACCGCCCGTGGAGGCTGCAGAACTTCCTGGCCGTGCCGGCCAGGTGCGGGGATGACCGAATTGTTCGAACGCCGACGCCGGGCCAACCCCGTCCGGCTGTCGGTTTGCCGTGAACTCGGCCGCCCCATCGACGGCGCGTGGTGGCCACGCGCGGACCGCATCACCAACGAACTGCCCGAGGTGGTCGCCCTGCTGACCCCCTTATTGGGCGACATCAACGCCATCAACGTCAACTGGCCACCACTGCAGCGGCCACCCGACTTGAACTGGTCGGGCTGGGAACGCAAGCGCCAGCACGTGATGACCTTCGTCGGGGACGACGCACGCGTCAACCTGCTCGTCATCCCCTACGCGACCTACAGCGCGCTCGCCCTCATGGTGCTGCGCTGCGCGGCCGGTCTGCCCGTCGAAGCGCGCGACCAGACGAAGTCGGCGTTCCTCACCGCCGGCTCCATCGTGCGGGCCGCCCAGCAACAATGCTCGACGGCCTGCACCGAACCAGCGCGCAGCTAGTGGTGCTCGCCGTTCGACCCGTTCGACCCGTTCTTGCCGTTCGACCCGACGATGCTCTGCTGGTGCTCGCGCAGGGCGGTGAGCGCACGTTGCTCGGAGCTGTGTGCCGCCTCGCGCAGCGCCGCATCCTCCGACGCGGGGTCGGCGAACAGGAAGCTGCCGCTACCCGGTGAACCGGCCGAGCCCAGCTTGTTCATCCGCTTGGGCAGCGCCGCACCCTGGTACTCGAGCGGGAGCGGGTGGCCGTGGTCGTCGACCGGTCCGAGCGGCTGATGCAGCTCGATGTAAGCGCCGTGCGGCAGCCGCTTGATGATGCCCGTCTCGATGCCGTGTGCGAGCACCTCCCTGTCGCTGCGCTGCAGCGCAACGCACCACCGGTAGGCGATGAAGTAGACCAGCGGCGGGAGGATGACCATCCCGATGCGGCCGATCCAGGTCGTCGCGTTCAGCGAGATCTGGAACTTGAACGCGATGATGTCGTTCATCGCCGCCAGTGTCAGCAACATGTAGAACGAGATCGCCATGGCACCGATCGCGGTGCGCACCGGGGCGTCCCGTGGCCGCTGCAGCAGGTTGTGGTGGGCGCGGTCGCCGCTGAATCGCTTCTCCAGGAAGGGATAGATGATCAGCAGGACGAAGATCAATCCCATGATCAGCGCCACCCACACGGCTGCGGGGATGGTGTGGTGCCAGAAGTAGAACTCCCATGGCGGCCAGATACGGGCCAACCCCTCGGTCCACATCATGTAGAAGTCGGGCTGCGAGCCGGCGGACACGTGAGATGGCTTGTAGGGACCCAGGTTCCAGATCGGGTTGATCTGCAGCAGCCCGCCCATCAGGCCGAGGACCCCGACGATCGCGGCGAAGAACGCGCCGGACTTGACCGCGAAGATCGGCATGACGCGCACACCGACGACGTTGTGCTCGGTGCGGCCCGGGCCGGGGAACTGGGTGTGCTTCTGGAACCAGACCATCGCCAGGTGCAGCCCGATCAGCGCCAGGATGATCCCCGGAATCAGCAGGATGTGCAGGGCGTACATGCGCGGGATGATGTAGCCCGCGGTCGCGCACTCGTTACCCACACCGCCGCAGGGGAAGTCGCCACCGAACAGGGCCCAGTGCAGCCAGGTGCCGATGATCGGCATCCCCAACGTGATCGAGGAGAGCGCGGCGCGCAACCCGATACCCGACAACAGGTCGTCGGGCAGCGAGTAACCGAAGTACCCCTCGAACATGGCCAGGATCAGCAGCAGCGACCCGATGACCCAGTTGGCCTCGCGGGGCCGGCGGAACGCGCCGGTGAAGAAGATGCGTGCCAGGTGCACCATGATCGACGCCGCGAAAATCAGTGCGGCCCAGTGGTGTACCTGGCGGACGAACAGGCCGCCGCGCACCTCGAACGAGATGTCCAGCGTCGAGGCGAAGGCCTTGGACATGTCGACGCCCCGCAACGGCTGGTACGCGCCGTTGTAGGTGACCTCGGCCATGGACGGGTCGAAGAACAGCGTCAGGTACACGCCGGTGAGCAGCAGCACGATGAAGCTGTACATCGCGATCTCGCCCAACAGGAACGACCAGTGCGTCGGGAAGACCTTGTTGAGCTGCCGGCGTACCGCGGCCGAGGGGTGATAGCGGGTATCGATGTCTTCGCCCTGACGAGCCAGGACGTCGCCGATCTTCGGCGGTTTCGGGGGACTCAGTTTTGGACTCATGTTGTCGTCCTCTCCCAGAATGCCGGTCCGACGGGCTCGACGAAGTCACCGTTGGCGACCAGATACCCGTTGGTGTCGATCGTGATGGGCAGTTGCGCCAGCGCGCGGGCCGCCGGGCCGAAGATCGGCTTGGCGAAATGCAGGGCGTCGAACTGCGACTGGTGACATGGGCACAAGATTCGGTAGGACTGCTCCTCGTACAGCGACGCGGGGCAACCCAGGTGCGAGCACACCTTGGTGTAGGCGAACAGCTCGCCGTAGTTGAAGCTCTCCTGGCCCTGGCGCTTGACCACCCGGGGCATGTCGGACGGCCGAATGCGGATGAGCATGACCGGGTTTCGAACGCCCTGGTTGATGGCGCGAAGCTTTTCCTGGGATTCCGGCGTGGTGCCGTCACCGTCGGATTCGCGCCACGGGAAGACGGTCTCCATGCCGCCGGCGTCGAGGTCTTCGGGGCGCATCTTGACGAACGGCGATGCACCGGCCGAGCCGGTTGCCCGCGCGAGGAAGATGGTCTCGCCCGCATACCGCGGTGTCCAGCCGGACGTCCACAGCACGGCTTTCTTCCCATTGGCGGTGGGCACGACCGGTTTCCACGGGTTCTTGATCAGACCGCCGGCGAAGGCCACCAGCGTCGACAGGCCGAACGCGCCGAGGCCCAGGCCGAGCGACGCCCCAATCACCTTGCGCCGCCGGACGGTTGAGCCGTCCAGGGCGTCGGTCAGGTTCGCCACCACTGTCTTGCGGTCGATGTCCCGGGAGGCGCCGTCGTGCCGCTCCTGGATCGAAATCTCTTCCGGGATAAACCTTTTCTGGTACAGGATCGTGCCGATGGCGATCGACAGGATCGACATCCCGAAGGTCAGCCCGTACAGCGGGGTGGCCAGGTCGTACAGCAGGCTGTTCGGGGCGTCCTTGGGCTTGTACTCCCACGGCCAGAACAAGAAGACCAGCAGCAGCGCCAGCCCGAAACCACCGCCGAGCAGGAGCCACAGGGCGACTCCGCGCTCGGCGCGCTTCTCGGCTTTGGTGCCCTCGACGGGCCAGCGGGGTTCCTTGACGATCGTCTCGACGCCGTCGAGCTTGCCGCCCAGCGCGACCAGTTCCTGCTGGGACATCGCGGCCAGCGCCGCGTCATCGGGTTCCCTCTCGCCGACACCGTGGGCGGTCCCGCCGGTGTCCGAGCCGCGAACGTCGTCTTCGCTCATGATGCTCGTGCCCCAATCCACAGTGCCAACGCGATGGCGGCGACCATTCCGATGATCCACGCGGCCATGCCCTCGGGCGCGGGCCCGAAGCCGCCGAGGCCGTAGCCGCCGGGCTGGCGCTCTTCAGTGACCGACTTGATGTAGCCGATGATGTCCTTCTTGGCTTCGAAGGACAGCTGACGGTCGGAGAACTTCGGCATGTTCTGCGGACCGGTCCGCATGGCGGCCAGGATCTGCTGCTCGTTGGGCGGCTCGAGCGGCGGCGCGTACTTGCCCGACGACAGCGCCCCGCCCTTGCCGGTGAAGTTGTGGCAGGAGGAGCAGTTCAGCCGGAACAGGTCACCGCCGCGGCCCAGGTCGTCGCCGCGCAGCGACTTCATCGCCAGGCTGCCGTCCGGGTTGCGCACCGTCGTCGGACCGCCGCCGTTGGCCTGCACGTACGCGCCGAGCGCGTCGACCTGTGCCTCGTCGAAGATCGGCTCCTTGCGCGGCGCCTGGGCCTCGCCGGTCATCGCGGGCATCCGGCCGGTGGAGACCTGGAAGTACACGGCCTCCTCGCCGACGCCGATGAGGCTGGGCCCGCGGTCGGCCACACCCTGCAGGTTCGCGCCGTGACAGGACACGCACGACGTGTCGAACAGCTGCTTGCCGGTCCGCAGCAGCGCCGAGGACGACTCGTCGGCGACGGCCACCTGCGGGCGCGGCGTCAGCACGGCGGCCAGGCCGCCGGCGATGGTCAGCGCGATAAGCAGCAACAGCCCGCCCGACAGACGGCGGCGCAGCCGCCGGCGGGAGCGGTCGCGCTGCCCTTGTCGCGGCTTCCGGTTTCGCATGGACCCCAGCTTCTTCAACCGAGCACTCCTGTTCATTCCGTTATTCGGAGCCGCCGGCTCATCGGATGAAATAGATCACGGTGAACAGCGCGATCCACACGATGTCGACGAAATGCCAGTAGTAGGACACGACGATGCTCGCGGTGGCCTGCGCCGGCGTGAACTTGCTCATCGCGGTGCGGGCCAGCAAGAAGATGAAGGCGATCAGACCGCCGGTGACGTGCAGGCCGTGGAACCCGGTCGCCAGGTAGAACACGCTGCCGTAGGCGCTGCCGGGGATCGTGGTGCCGTGCGTGGCCAGGTGGTAGTACTCGTAGCCCTGCCCGCAAACGAAGAACAGGCCCATCAGGAAGGTGATCACGTACCAGCGGCGCAAACCGAAGACGTCGCCGCGTTCGGCCGCAAACACACCCATCTGGCAGGTGAACGACGACGCGATCAGCACGAGCGTCACCGGTACGGCCTGATAGAGGTTCAGCTCGGTCGGTGGCGGCGGCCACTTGCCGCCGGACTGCGCACGCGCGGTGAAGTACATCGCGAACAGGCCAGCAAAGAACATCAGCTCGCTGGAGAGCCAAACGATGGTGCCGACACTGACCATGTTCGGTCGATTCAACGAATGAACGCGGGACGTGATTGCAGTACCTGAGGTCCCTACAGCGCTGGTCACATCCGCAAGTATGACGCTTTGTAGTTGATTAACTCCACCCGGGGCGGCATTTGATGTTTTCGCGTCGCGACGCCGTCCGGGACGGGCGCCTTTCCGCGCCGGTTGGGGCAGGTCGGGTCCGCGTGGGACCATCGGCGCGTGGCTCTGTCATCTCAGGCTTCCACCGGCGGGTCCGCCGCTCGACCGGCCGGGGCGGCACCCTCGTGGCCAGGGGTTCTGGCCCGGTTGATGGGCGGTCAGGATCTGGTGCGCGGCCAGGCCGCCTGGGCCATGGATCGAATCATGGCCGGCGACGCGAGCCCGGCGCAGGTCGCATCCTTTGCGGTGGCGATGCAGATGAAGGTCCCGACCTCGGCCGAGGTCAGCGAGCTGGCCGACGTCATGCTGGACCACGCGCGCCCGATGCCCGCCATGCCCGACGACAGCGTGGACATCGTCGGGACCGGTGGTGACGGCGTCAACACCGTCAACCTTTCCACCATGGCGGCAATCGTGGTCGCGGCCGCCGGCGTGCCGGTGGTCAAACACGGCAACCGCGCGTCGTCGTCGTTGTCCGGCGGTGCCGACACGCTCGAGGCGCTCGGGGTGCGCATCGACCTCGAACCCGAACAGGTGGCGCAGAGCCTCGCCGAGGTGGGCATCGGGTTCTGCTTCGCGCCCCTGTTCCACCCCTCGTACCGGCATGCCTCGGTGGTGCGCCGCGAGATCGGGGTGCCGACGGTGTTCAATCTCCTTGGGCCCCTTACCAATCCGGCTAGGCCGCGGGCCGGACTGATCGGCTGCGCGTTCGCCGACCTGGCCGAGGTGATGGCGGGGGTCTTCGCCGCGCGCAGGTCCAGTGTGCTGGTGGTGCATGGCGACGACGGGCTTGACGAGTTGACGACCACGACCACCAGCACGATTTGGCGGGTGCAGGCCGGGACGGTGGACAAGCTGACGTTCGATCCGGCCGGATTCGGTTTTGCCCGCGCCGATCTCGACGATCTGTTGGGCGGTGACGCGCAAGCCAACGCGGCGGAGGTGCGCGCGGTGCTGGCCGGTGACAAGGGTCCGGTCCGGGACGCCGTCGTGCTCAACGCCGCCGGGGCGATTGTCGCCCACGCCGGCCTATCCAGCCGCGCTGAATGGTTGCCGGCGTGGGAGGACGGGCTGCAGCGCGCCGCCGCGGCGATCGATTCCGGCGCGGCCGAACAGCTGCTCGCGCGATGGGTGCGGTTCAGCCAGCAGGTCTGAGTCATGTTGGGCCGCTTGGTCGTAGGCCAGTCGCGCCGAACGTGCCGAGGCCGCCCAGGACGCCCACGCGCCGGCCGACCGCAGCGGCGAAGCCCAGCCGGCGGCGTCGGGGGAGTCGTCGACCCGAACGATGCGCACCCCGGGGCCGGCCAGCCAGCGCGCGATGAGCGCGGATTCCTCCACCAGCGCCCCGCCCAGCGGGGCCGCGATGGGCAAGATCGCCTGTGCCCCAGCCACAATGGCGTCGACCACCGGCATCGGAGGTACCCCGCGCCTGGCGGTGCCTGCCGCCGCGAGCTGGCCGTGCCGTACCACGGCGAGGTGGTAACCGCCGTCCCCGTCGGGCGCGGCGGCGATCAGCTCGGGCAGCGCGGCCAGGGCGCGTAACCGCTGGCCGCGCCACAGGATCTCGATGGCGGCGGCGATGCGGTCGCGCAGGCGGGCGGCGCTTTCGAAATTGCGGCGCTCGGCCAGCGCGGTGACCTGATGCACGGCGGCCGACAGGGCGGTGTTCTCCATCCCGTCGATCAACGCGGCGACGCGCGCCACGGCCGCCGCGTATTGCATGGCCGTGATGCCGCGAGCCGCGGGACACGGCGCGACCTCCGCCTCGGGGCACGCCGGCCCGTGCAGGACAGAGCGGCTCAGCCGGGCGGTGCAGGTCCGAAGACCGGTGAAGCGGGCCAGCAGCGTGGCCGTGTCGGCGGCGTCGGTGCGCGACCGGAACGGGCCGACGGCGCGGTCGTGGCGCGGTGCCCGAACCACCGCGAGACGCGGGAACGCCTCGTCGGTGAGCGCCACCCACCACCACCGGTGCGGGAACCGGGAACGCCGGTTGTAGGGCGGGGCGTGCGCGGCAAGCAGCCGCAGCTCGCGGACGCCGGCCTCCAGCGCGTGCGCGCATTCGACGTGGTCGACCGCGGTGGCCAGATTGACCATCTCCTTCATCCGGCCACGCGGGTCGGCGCCGGTGAAGTACTGCCCGACCCTGCGGCGCAGGTCGCCGGCGGTCCCGATGTAGAGCACCTCGCCCGACGGGCCGCGAAACAGGTAGACCCCCGGGCGGCGGGGCAGGCCCTCGGCGAGGACCCGCTTGCGCCGCTGGGCCGGCGTCACGTCCGGCAGGTAGGCGCGCAGGTCGGCGTAGGTGTGCACCCCCTGGTTACCCACCCGCTCGATGAGCGCGTGCAGCACGTCGACGGTGGCACGGGCGTCGTCCAGCGCGCGGTGCGTGGGCTGGGTGGCGACGGCGAACAGCCGCGCGAGCGCGGCCAGCCGCACCGTGGGGGCTTCCTCGCGGCTGAGCACCCGGCGGGCCAGCCGCACCGTGCACAGCACGTTCGGCCGCGGCCAGGGGATGTTGCACCGCGCCGCGGCGGCCCGCAGAAATCCGACGTCGAACCCGGCGTTGTGGGCCACCAGCACTGTCCCGTGGTCCAAGCCCGCGAATTCGAGGAACATCGGCAGCACCGCGTCGATGGTCGGAGCGTCGGACACCATCGCGGTGGTGATGCCGGTCAGCCGCACGATCTGGGGCGGGATACTGCGCTCCGGGTCGACGAGCGTGGCGAACTCGCCGAGCACGGCGCCGCCGCGGACCTTGACCGCCCCGATCTCGGTGATGGCGTCCGGCGCATTTCCGTCGGTGCTTTTCGTGCGCCCGCCCGTGGTCTCGAGGTCCACCACCACGAAGGTCGTGTCGCGCAGCGTGACTTCGGCGGCGGCGAAGGACGACTCCAAGTCGGTGAAAGTGAGCTGAGTCGCACCACCGGCACCCATGGCCGCGACGTTAAGCGGGACCACCGACACCCGCGCGGCTCCCACGCCGAGCGAGCCGAAACGCGGCGCCGGGGGTTGTCGGTGGGTGTGGTTACCGTTCGAAGAGTCCGACCTGACGTTCGCCAAGCTTGACCGAGAGGACCGATCCGATGGCACGAAGCAGTGGGCCCGACAGCGACGGCGCGACGGTGCCGGACTCGGGGGCACCGGTGGTGATCGACTGCGACGACTGTGCGGTGCGCGGACCGGGATGCCGCGATTGCGTAGTCAGCGTGTTACTCGGGGTCCCGGGAACTTTGTTGGAGGACGAATGCGCCGCACTGGCGGTGCTCGCCGATGTCGGTCTGGCACCGCGATTACGGTTGGTGCCTATCCGCCGCGAACGCGATTCGGGCGTCGCCTAAGATGCTTTGCGTGCCAAAGGTTTACGAGGGGGTCAGCGCCGTTCACATGATAATGACAGAAATCTTTCCAATTTCTTAACGCCCCGCTTTGGACAAACGCCGATATCGTTTCGTAACCTGTTTGAGACCTAAACCCGCTCGACGGCGCATGGTCGCGTCGATGGCCGTTTAAGGAAGCAAAATCTTGAGGCTTGACTCTAGATACCCGTTTGCGCGTGTCCTCACACGATTTGCCATCGGGACGCTAGCGGGCTTCACCGTCCTATCGGGCGCCCTCGCCGCGAATGCCTCGGCCGACCCGGCCGAGGACGCGCTGGCCAAACTCAACGAGTTGTCCCGCCAGGCCGAGCAGACCACCGAGGCGATGCACAGCGCGCAGCTCGACCTGAACAACAAGCTGGCGGCCCAGCGTGCGGCGGACAAGAAGCACGACGACGCTCAGGCCGCCGTCGATGCGGCCAAGGCTCGCCTGGCGTCGTTCCAGGGCGCCGTGAACAAGCTCGCCGCCGCGACCTACATGGGCGGCCGCGTCGACGGCATGACGGCGATGCTGACCGCCGGATCGCCGCAAGGGCTGATCGACAAGCTGGCCATGCAGCGGCTGATGGCGACGCAGATGGCCGACCAGATGACGAATTTCCGGGCCGCCGGCGAGCAGGCCGCCAAGGCCGAGCGGGAGGCCGCCAAGTCCGCCGCCGACGCCAAGAGCGCGGCCGAGCAGGCCGCCGCGGTGCGAGCGAGCCTGCAGTCCAAGCAAAGTCAGCTGCAGGTGCAGATCGCGGTCGTCAAGTCGCAGTACGTTTCCCTGTCGCCGGAGCAGCGCACCGCGCTCGCCGATCCCGGTCCCGTCCCTGCGGGTCTCCCGGCACCGGGCGCGCCCGCGCCGGAGGCCGCGCCGCCCGGCGCGCCGCAGGCTCCCGGGCAGGTTCCCGGTGAGGCTCCGCCTCCCGGCGGAATGCCCGGACCGTTCGGCGGCGGGGTAGGCGGCGGTGACCGCGCGACGGTCGTACAGGCGGCGTTGACGCAGGTCGGTTCGCCGTACGTCTGGGGCGGTGCCGCGCCGGGCGGGTTCGACTGCTCCGGCCTGGTGATGTGGGCCTTCCAGCAGGCCGGCATCTCGCTGCCGCATTCCAGCCAGGCGCAGGCTCAAGGCGGTCAGCCGGTGTCGTTGTCGGACCTGCAGCCCGGTGACGTGGTCACCTTTTATAACGACGCGTCACACAGCGGCCTCTACGTCGGTGACGGCATGGTGATCCATTCCTCCACCTACGGCCAGCCGGTGCGCGTGGTGCCGATGAATGCCGCAGGCCCGGTCCACGACGCTCGCCGCTACTAGCGGCCCCGGCGCGCGGCGCCGGCGGCTGACCACCCTGCTGGCCTGGGTGTTCGTCGTCGAGATCGTGGTGGCTGCGGCCGTGCCGTTCGACGCGGCCGGCGACAGCCGGACCCGCCCCCCGCAGCTGATCACGCCCGCACGCAGCCAGGTCAGCGCCGCGACGAAGTCACTGGTCGTCGGCGATCGCACCGTTCGGCTGCTCGGCCTGGGCGGTCCGGCCGGCGACCGGTTGCTGTCGCGGGTGGCGTCCGGCATCGGTGCCGCGATCAACGCGGTCGAGGCGTTCTGGGGTGCCGACTGGTCGCGCGACATATCGGTGGTCGCCGCCCATACCGACGAGGAGTTCCGCGCCGCCGCCGGTGGGGGCCAGGCCGCGCAGTGGGCGGACATCGCGGCGGTGACGGTCGCCGAACGCGTCGATCCCGCGCACCGGGTGGTTATCGGTCAGCGCATCGTCTTCGCGCCCGGCGCGGCCAACATGACCGAGGGTGCGCTGCGAATCGTGTTGACGCACGAGCTTTTTCACTACGCCGCCCGTGCGGACACCGCCGCGGATGCGCCCCGGTGGCTGACCGAGGGCGTGGCCGATTTCGTCGGCCGGCCCCGGACCCCGGTGCCCGTCGACGTGCTGCCGGTCCCGCTGACGCTGCCCTCGGACGCCGACCTGGACGCGCCCGGGTCACAGCGTTCGCTGGCGTACGACCGCGCGTGGTGGTTCGCGCGTTTCGTCGCGGACACCTACGGGACGGCCAAGCTGCACGACCTGTATCTGGCCGTCTGCGGTGTCGGGCGCGCCGACGTCCTCTCCGCCGCCCACGACGTGCTGGCGACCGACTCGCCCGGCCTGCTCGCGCGCTGGCACGAGTGGCTGACCCACGGCGGCTGACCGTACGCGCGTCAGGCTAGCCTGACGCAGTGAGTCGGGTCCTGCTGGTAACCAACGACTTTCCGCCCCGGCCGGGCGGCATCCAGTCCTACCTGAGTGATTTCGTCGGGCACCTAGTCGGCGCCGGGCTGCATTCGATGACGGTGTACGCGCCGCAATGGAAGGGCGTCGACGCCTTCGACGATGCGGCCGAGGCGGCGGGTTACCGGGTGGTCCGTCATCCCGGCACGTTGATGTTGCCCGGCCCGGCGGTGGACGCCCGGATGCGCCGGCTGATCGGCGACAACGGTATCGACACCGTCTGGTTCGGCGCGGCCGCGCCGCTGGCGCTGCTGGCGCAGCGCGCCCGGCAGGCCGGGGCGACCCGGGTGGTGGCCAGCACGCACGGTCACGAGGTGGGCTGGTCGATGCTTCCCGTCGCGCGGTCGGTGCTGCACCGCATCGGCGACACCACCGACGTCGTCACGTTCGTCAGCCATTACACCCGCGCGCGGTTCGCGCCGGCGTTCGGGCCCAACGCCTCGCTGGAATACCTGCCACCCGGCGTCAACACCGACCGGTTCCGGCCCGACCCGGCGGCCGGCGCCGCGCTGCGCGAGCGGTATCGGCTGGGGGAGCGGCCCACGGTCGTGTGCGTGTCCCGGCTGGTTCCGCGCAAGGGTCAGGACATGCTGATCAAGGCGCTGCCGTCGATCCGGCAGCGCGTCGATGGCGCCGCCCTGGTCATCGTCGGCGGCGGTCCCTACCTGGAATCGTTGCGCAAGCTCGCCCGCGACTGCGGGGTGAGCGAGCATGTGACGTTCACCGGCGGCGTGCCGGCCGCCGGGCTGCCCGCGCACCACGCGCTGGCCGACGTCTTCGCGATGCCGTGCCGCACCCGTGGCGCCGGGATGGACGTCGAGGGCCTGGGCATCGTCTTCCTCGAGGCCTCGGCCACCGGCAAGCCGGTGATCGCCGGTGACTCCGGTGGGGCCCCAGAAGCCGTGCAGCACAACAAGACTGGATTAGTGGTCGATGGGCGCTCGGTGAACGCCGTCGCCGACGCCGTCACCGAGTTGCTCGGCGACCGAGACCGGGCGGCCGCGATGGGCGCGGCCGGGCGGGACTGGGTGACGGCGCACTGGCGGTGGGACACCCTCGCGGTGCGGCTGGCCGAGATCCTCCGCGCCTGACGGCCGCTAGTCCTTCTCGTAGATCCAGTCGATGTCGGAGGCGAACTTCTCGGCGACCACGTTGCGCTTGACCTTCATCGTCGGTGTGAGCTCGCCGGTGTCCTCGGTGAAGTCGACCGGCAGGATGCGGAACTTGCGGATGGACTCGGCGTGCGACACCGCCTGGTTGGCGTGCTTGACGGCGGCGTCCACCTCGGCGATCAGGTCCGGGTCGCTGGCCAGATCGGCCACCGACGCGCCGGCCGCCTTGTGGTTGCGCTCCTTCCACGCGTCGAACGCCTCGGGGTCGATGGTGATCAGCGCGCCGATGAACGGCTTGGCGTCGCCCACCACCATGGCCTGGCTGATCAGCGCGTGCGCCCGCAGCTGGTCCTCGAGCACGGCCGGGGCGACGTTCTTGCCGCCGGCGGTGACGATGATCTCCTTCTTGCGGCCGGTGATCCTAAGGAAGCCGTCCTCGTCGAGCGCGCCGAGGTCGCCGGTCTTGAACCAGCCGTCGGTGAACGCGTCGTTGGTGGCCTGCTCGTTGTGCCAGTAGCCGCTGAACACCACGCCGCCGCGGACCAGGAGCTCGCCGTCTTCGGCGATGCGCATGCTGTTGCCCGGCAACAACGTTCCGACCGTCCCGATCCTGACGTTGCCGACCTGGTTGACCGTGATGGCCGAGCTGGTCTCGGTCAGGCCGTAGCCCTCGTGGATGGTCAGGCCCACGCCCCGGTAGAAGTGGCCCAGCCGGGCACCCAGCGGCGCGCCACCTGAGACGGACGCGTGGCATTCTCCGCCCAGCGCGGCGCGCAGCTTGTGATAGACCAGCCGGTCGAACATCGCATGCTTGGCGCGCAGCACCACCCCGTCCAGCGACGGCTCCAGCCAGATCTCCATGGTTCCGGTCAGCGCGCCGGTGACCGCCCAGCGGATCCCCTTGTCGCCGCGCTCCTCGACCACCTGCAGCCGCAGGTCCGGCCACCACCGGCGCCAGCTCGACGGATCGGCGACCGCGGCACCGACACCACCACCGTCGGCTTGAACACCGCGAACATCGGCAGCAGGTTCTTGATGTCGCTGGTGAACCCGACCGTCACCTTGTTGGCGAACGCCGAAAGCGTCAGCGAGCGCGCCAGCACGTGGGCCAGCGGCAGGAAGATCAACAGCCGCTGCCCCTCGTCCAGCAGCGTCGGCAGGCACTCCTTGGCGCCGCGGGTCTCGTACAGCAGGTTGGAATGGGTCAGCTGGCAGCCCTTGGGCCGCCCCGTGGTGCCCGAGGTGTAGATGAGCGTCGCCGGGTCGTCTGCGCGCAGCGCGTCCTGGCGGGCGGTGAGCTCGGCGGGCTCGACCGACGCGCCGGCCTCGGCGAGCTGATCGAGCGCCTTGGGACCCGAGCCGTCGATGTGCAGCACGCGGCGCAAGGCGGGCAGGTCGGCGGTGAGTTCGGTGACCATCGCGGCGTGCGCGTCGGTTTCGGCGAAGGCGACCACCGCCTCGGAGTCCTGCAGCACCCAGCGCACCTGCTCGGCCGACGACGTCTCGTAGATCGGAACGGTGACCGCGCCCACCGACAGGATCGCCAGGTCGATGATCGCCCACTCGTAGCGGGTGGCCGAGAAGATGGACACCCGGTCGCCGGCCTCGACCCCGAGCCCGATCAGACCGAGCGCCGCGGAGCGCACCTGTTTGGCCACCTCCGCGCAGGTGACGTCGGTCCATTCGCCGTCGACCTGACGGCGGAAGATGACGAAGCCGGGGTCTGCGCGCTCGTGCTCGAAGACCATGGCCGCGATGTTGTCGTGTTCGCCGACGGAGAAGCGGGCGGGGACGCTGTACTCACGCACTCTTACTGACCTCGTTTGGCTCGGGTGACGTTCCGGGGGCCGGCTTGTTGCCGTCCAGCCTAATCCGCGCGTTCGTGCAGGAACCGTGGCCGTCTGCCGGGCCCCGGCCCGCCGCGAAGATCGGTGTGTGAAGCTGGGGTGGTGAACAGCATCCAGATCGCCGACGAGACGTTCGTCGCCGCCGACGGTGCGCGGGTCGGTGCCGCGGTCGCCGATCCGTCGAGCTGGCGCCGGTGGTGGCCGGACCTGCGGCTGCAGGTGGTCGAGGAGCGCGGCGACAAGGGGATCCGCTGGGCGGTCACCGGCGCGCTGACCGGAACCATGGAGATCTGGCTGGAGCCGTCGCTGGACGGGGTGGTGCTGC
>NZ_LZKH01000159.1:0-768 GCF_001672745.1 Mycobacterium sp. E1386 | reverse complement strand
CGCCGCGGCGGGCCAGCTCGGTGTAGAGGGCCGGGAAGCGGATGTCGTAGCAGACGGTCAGCCCCACCCGCACGCCGGCGACCGTGATCACCACCGGCTCGCGGCCGGGGGCGACGGTGCGGGACTCGGTGAAGCCGAAGGCGTCGTAGAGATGGATCTTGTCGTAGTGCGTGTCCGGCTCGTTGGGACTGCCAGGACCGGCCGCGATCAGCGTGTTCTTCACCCGCCCGTCCCCGGCCGGGGTAAACATGCCGGCAACCACCGTGATGCCGCTGTCGGCCGCGACGCCCCGCACTCCGGCCGCCCACGGCCCGTCGACCGGTTCGGCGATCGGGGCCAGCGGAACCCCGAACCGGCACATTGTCGCCTCCGGGAACACCACCAACTTCGCGCCGGCGTCGGCGGCCCGGCCGCTGTATTCGCGCACCAGCTCCAAGTTGGCGGACGGGTCGGTGCCGCTGAGGATCTGCGCCAACGCGATTCGCATGGGCGCCAGCTTAGGCTCGGCGTCCTCAGGCCGTTTTGGCGATCCACTCCGTGGTGAACCGCTGCTCCGCCGCCACCAGCTCGGCCAGTCGGGTGCCGATGATGTTCTCCAGCTTGCCGCCGATGATCGGGACGCGTACCTGGACGGTGGCCCGGAAGGTCAGCCGCGCACCGCCCGTCGCCAAGATTGTCGAGAGCGTGGCGGTGCCCTTCAGATTCACCGGCGCGTCCAAGATCGACCCGAGGACCGAACCCTGCGCGGCGCCGTCCGCGACCGGCCCC
>NZ_LZKH01000158.1:0-21187 GCF_001672745.1 Mycobacterium sp. E1386 | reverse complement strand
AAACACCACTTGCACGTCCGGACACTGGGCGGCCGCGGAGGGGACGACAGAACCAGCGAGCGCCGACGCGCCGAGGCCCGACGCCGCAACTACTGCGGGAGCAAGGGAACGGATGATCATGCCGCGACTGATGCCCATACGGGTGCCTCCCCAACTGCCAATCTGGTCAAAACTCCGCCATCGTTTCCTGTATACCGAGGTGCGTCGACAAGCGTCGGATGAGGCCCGCGTGTCGACGCACCGAAATGGCATCCATCCGAACGGCCGAGAGCCACATAGCGAAAAGCCTGAGCCGTCGTTCGGTGCCGATTGTCAAGAATAGCCGGGCTTGAACCGCAACGCCGCCGACACAGGAAGGTGACGACGTGGTTACCGGTGAAACCGGTTTCGGGGACGTGACTTTCCGCGGGCCAGCCGCCCGATGAGGGACGCCCGTCGCAGGTTCGGCTCTGCGGCAGCGGCTTTGGCGTAAAAAATGTCCGTTAGCTCCGTCGCCGTCGTCGCCCGACCGGTGCGCGCGGACGCCCGGTGCGACCAGCACCGAGGCTCCGACACCGGAGCAACGGGTGGTTTGCCGAGCTTCCCGCGTTGATGTCAGTAAGGTCACACCGCTCGACACGGAGTGCGTCTTGCACACAGGTTTATTAGAATTCCGTAAGGTTAGTGAGAGTTCTTTATGTACGTAAGCCGCGATTAGCCACGGAGCAGGTTGTGAACACGGATCGTTTCGACGCCGTCATCGTAGGCGCGGGCTTCGGCGGCATCGGGGCCGCGATCCAGCTCAAGCGCCTCGGGTATGAAAACTTCGTCATCCTCGACCGCGAGGACGACCTGGGCGGCACCTGGCACGTCAACCACTACCCGGGCATCGCCGTCGACATCCCGTCGACCACGTACTCGTACTGGTTCGAGCCCAAGCCGAACTGGTCGCGGCTGTTCGCGCCGGGCCGCGAGGTGAAGCAGTACGCCGCGGACGTCGCCGACAAGTACGACGTGCGTCGCCACATGCGGTTCAACTCGACGGTGGAAGGCGCCCAGTGGGACGAGGACGCCGAAGTGTGGCGGGTGGCGCTGGCCGGCGGCGAAACGTTGGCGACCCGCTTCCTGATCACCGCGACGGG
Source organism: Mycobacterium sp. E1386 (assembly GCF_001672745.1). Classification (NCBI taxonomy): domain Bacteria; kingdom Bacillati; phylum Actinomycetota; class Actinomycetes; order Mycobacteriales; family Mycobacteriaceae; genus Mycobacterium; species Mycobacterium sp. E1386. Next base: position 20,066 of record NZ_LZKH01000158.1, on the reverse strand, counting down.
CTTCCTGTCGCAGCCGCGGATGCCGGACATCCCGGGGATTGCGAGCTTCGAGGGCAAGGTGGTCCACACGACCGCGTGGGACCACGACTTCCGGTACCGGGGGCGCCGGATCGCGGTCATCGGGACCGGGGCGTCCGCGGTGCAGGTCATCCCGGAGTTGGCCGAACGGGCTGCGGAACTGACCGTCTACCAGCGCACCGCGACCCACGTGCTGCCCAAGTTCGACTTCGGGTTCCCCCCCGCGGTGCGGCGCCTGTTTGCCCAGGTGCCGGCGGCGCAGCGCGGGCTGCGGTGGGTGACCGACATCCTCCTCGAGATCATCATGATCGTCTGCGCGCTGCACGTGCGGGAGTTCCGCGGCCGGGGGAACATTTCGGCGGCTGACCTGGCCAAGATCAACCGATTCCGGTGGATCCGGGACAAGGAGCTGCGCGCCAGGTTGACGCCGGACTACGACCTCGGCTGCAAGCGGCCCACCTTTTCCAACGAGTTCTACCGGGCGTTCACCAAGCCCAACGTGCACCTGGAGACCAACTCGATCGCGCGGATCGAGGCGGACGGCATCGTCACCGTCGACGGGCGCAAGACCGTCATCGACACCCTGGTGCTGGCGACCGGTTTTGACCTGTGGGAGGCCAACTTCCCGGCCATCGAGGTGGTCGGGCGCAAGGGGCGCAACCTGGGCAAGTGGTGGCGGGAGACCCGGTTCCAGGCTTACCAGGGCGTCACCATGCCGTACTTCCCCAATTACCTGAGCCTGGCCAGCCCGTTCGCCTTCTCCGGACTGTCCTTCTTCCACACCATCGAATACCAGATGCGGCACATGGATCGCCTGCTCGGCGAGGTCAAGCGCCGCGGTGCGACCACCTTCGAGGTGACCGAAGAGGCCATGGAACATTTCATGGAGCGGATGACCAAACGGCTGGACACTTCGGTCTTCTACGCCGGCAACTGCGCCACCTCGCGCTCGTACTACTTCAGCCCCAGTGGTGAGGCGTCGCTGCTGCGGCCGACCTCGACCTTGAACTCGGTGCGGGAAGCCGCGACGTTCCCCCTCAGCGACTACGCGATCGCCTAGCGTCACAATCGCCACACCAGCCCCGGCACGGGAAGCGGTTGGCTGTTTGCCCGCCTCTGAGCGACAACTTGGGTGCGCCGCCGGATTGTCGCTGTGAGGCGGGCAAAGAGCGCGTCACTGCTCGAAGAGGCTGGTGTGGCGAATGTGACTGTCGGGTGGACCATTCCGCCCGTTACGCCGGCGGCATCAGCACCGTGTCGATCATGTACACCGTTGCGTTGGCGGTGGGCACGCCGCCGCAGACCAGACCCGCGTTGTTGACCTTGAGGCCGTTGCCCTGCCCGGTGACGGTCACGTTCGCGCCCTGAACCGTCTTGTGGGCGCCGGCGACCCTGGCCGGGCTCAGCTGCCCCGGGACCACGTGATAGGTCAGGATGCTGGTCAGCAGGGTGGAATCCGTCTTCAGCTGGTCGATCGTCTGTGCCGGCAGCTTGCCGAATGCGGCGTCGGTCGGCGCGAAGACCGTGTACTGGCCGTTGTTCAGCGTGTCAACCAGGTTGACATTCGGGTTCAGTTTGCCCGACAGTGCCGAGGTCAGGGTGCTCAGCGCCGGATTGTTGGACGCCGCTACCGCCACCGGAACCTGCGACATTCCCTCCACCGATGCCGGGCCGCTTGGGTGCGCGGCCGCGTAGTCGGAGCATCCGGGACCCACCAGATCGGCCGCCGCCGCGCTCGGCGCTGTCACCACACCCAGACCCACCATCGCCGCTACCGCGAATCCCTTCGCCGCCACCGACGTCCGTTGTGCCTTCATCGCGTTTGACTCCTTCGATTGGTCCGACATTTGATGAGTGATTCGGAGCCCGAACACCTTCGGATGGGTACCGGGAAAAGTTTCAACCGTACGTGAACGAATACACCTGCAGCCCTTGGTCGGGGTGGACCTCGAGCGTCCCCGACTGCGGCTGCTCGCCGGAGACGATCTGGTGCGACGTAGGCGGCCCGGAGATCGGGATCGCGACGGACCGTCCGTCGCGGGTCACCGTGAGGGACCCGGCGCCGCCGACGACGATGTAGACGTTCTTGGCGTGGTAATTCAGCCTGATGCTGGACTGGGTGCCCGCGGCGGTGGCGCCCTGGTAGTCCAGCGACCAGGGGCCTTTCAGGGCGAAGCTGTCAGCGGCCAGGGCGGGCGGATAGTCGAAAGTGGTTGTGCCTTCGTCGTATAGCCCGCCGCCGCCATAGTTGACCACCTTGCCGACGCCGAAGTAGGTCTCGGGCGTGGTCTTGTCGGGCAGGGTCGAGCGGCTTGCGTCCGTGGGCGGTGGCAGCTTTTCCCCGGGATGCGCGGCCATGATCAGCTGTCTGATCAGATCTTCGGTGACGTTGTAGTCGCCCTCGCCGAATTTGATGTGACGCACCTGGCCGGTGGCGTCGATCAGATACTCCGCCGGCCAGTAGCGGTTGCGGTAGTTCGTCCACGAGGAGTAGCCGTTGTCCAAGGCGATCGGGTACGTGATGCTCAGGTCGGCGGCGCCTTTGGCGACATTCCCGGGCACCTGTTCGAACGCGTACTCCGGGGTGTGGACCCCGATGACCTCGAAGCCGTCGCCCTGGTAGGCGTGGTACCAGCTGACGACGTGCTGGATGGCGCGTTGGCAGTTGATGCAGGAGTAAGCCCAAAAGTCGATCAGCACCACCTTGCCGCGCAGGGACGCGAGCGGGATCGGTTGGTTGCCCGGCGTGTTCAGCCAGCCGGCGATGCCCTTGAGATCGGGTGCCTGGCCGCAGCTTTCGAGCTCCCGGCCACCGTCGCTGCAATTCGACAGCTGCGCGTTCTGGTCGTTGACGATGCCGCCCAGGTTGAGCTTCTCCCGGACCCCGCGGTCGGTGGCCAACTGTTGTTGCAGCCCGCTGGTGTAGTCGGGAACGGCCCGTTGCAGAACCGCGGGAACGTTGAACACCAAACCGACCGCGAGCACGATCATCACGATCCCGGCCGCGACCCGGATCTGCCGCTGCCGCCGCCGGAACGCTCCGACCCGCTGAGCCACCTGATTGCCCGCCAACGCGAAGACCAACAACGTCAGCGCCGCACCCAGCGCGAAGGTGCCAGTCAGCACCACGGTGCGCAGACCGAGCGGAGCGGTGGCGCCGGCCACCACGATCGCGGCGAGAATGGGCCCGGCGCACGGGACATACAACACGCCCAGCGCCAGGCCGAGACCGAATCCGCCGCTGCCAAACCCCAACTGCTTCTGGGGGATACGCGCAAACGGGCGCTCCAGCAATTGCTCGACCCGCGGGAAGATCAGGCCGAGACCGATGGCAACCAACGCGACCAGAGCGAACCAGCGGATGGCGTCCTGCGGCAGGTGTACCAGCGACAGCAGTGTCGAGCCCGCCAACGTGACCGCCGTGAAGCTGAGCACCAGACCGCCGATGACCAGGTAGGGGCGCGCACTGCGCTGCGGCCTTACCGCGACGTCCACGCCCGCAGGGTTATTAGCACCGCCCTGCGCCCCGGCGAAGAAGATGACCGGCAGCACCGGCAGGATGCACGGCGATACGCCGGTGATGAGACCTCCGACGAAGCCGATCAGCGAGAGGGCGAACATGAAAGTCATTCGCTGCCAAGGGCGCCGCGGATTGGTGCTGCCGCACAGAAAACAGCCCGGCCGAAGCCGGGCTGTTCATCCCCTGATTGGCAGGCGAGCTCACTGGCCCGGCGGCATCAGCACCGTGTCGATCATGTACACCGTCGCGTTGGCGGTGTGCACCCCGCCGCACACCAAACCGGCGTTGTTGACCTTCAGGTCGTTGCCCTGACCGCTCACGTTCAGCTTGGCGCCCTGCAGGGTGACGTGGTCACCACCGACCTTGGCCGGGCTCTCCTGCCCCTGCACCACGTGATAGGTCAAGATGCTCTTGAGTAGCTGCGAGTCGGTCTTGAGCTTGTCGATGGTGGCCGCCGGCAGCTTGTCGAACGCGGCGTTGGTGGGCGCGAAGACCGTGTACTGGCCGTTGTTCAACGTATCGACCAGGTTGACATTCGGGTTCAGCTTGCCCGACAGTGCCGAGGTCAGGGTGGTCAGCATCGGGTTGTTGGACGCGGCCGTGGCGACCGGGTCCTGCGCCATCCCGGCGACCGACCCGGGGCCGCTAGGGTTCTGCTTGGCGTAGTCGCCGCAGCCCGCACCGATGAGGTCGGCCGCCGGATCGGCCGCGGCCGGCGCCGCCATGCTGCTGGTGACCGTGGCCGAGCTGCTGCTGGTCATCGGTTCGGACGCCGACTTGTTGTTCGAACACGCCGAGAAACCAACTACCGCAATCGTCGCGAGCCCTGCCGCGGCGATTGTCCTGCCCCGAACGTCGATCATCGCGTTTGCACTCCTTCTCCATGGGCGGCCCGTAGCACCGCCTTTCGACCGGACGGGAGTGATTCGGAGACGACGCGGCCGCGGACGGGTCAGAGTCGAGATTCAGCCGAGGGGCAACGCGGCCAGGATCGTTCCGGTCGGCTGCGGCGACCCGCTACCGGGTTCGACGGTGAACGCCAGGGTGGTGGACGATCCGAGGTTGGTGAGCGTCGCGGTGGTCGACGGCGCCACGGCCGCCGGGCCCATCGTCCCGGCCGACGTCGGGCCTTTGTCGCTGAGCAACCACATTTGGTAGACGGTCCCGGGTTTCGGCGGTGGGACGTTGTTCATCACCAGCACACCGGCGTTGCGGTCGTGGGAAAAGACGACGGTGGCAGTGCCATTGCCGAGCGGGCCGGAAACGGTGCGCACGTCCCGGGCCGCGAATACCTGCTCGGCGATGGTCGATGGCGGGTTCGGACGCATCAGGATCCCGACGCCGAATGCGGCGGCGCCGACCACCACCACCGCCGCCGCGGCCGCCAAAACGGCAGTGCGCCAACGGTATCTGCGCTCATCGCTCGCAGGTATCGCCGCCAGCGTCGCGGCCCGTAGGCGCTCCGGCGGTTCGACGGCCGTCGTCGCCGCGACGACCGCCATCGTCTCGCGGACGGCACGGACTTCGTCCTCGAAGGCCGCCGCCACCGATCGTGGCGCGGCCGCCACCCGCCGCTCGATTTCGGCGCGTTCCTCGCCCGACACGGCATCCAACGCGTATGGCGTTGCGAGCTCCAGCAATTCGAATTCGTTCGGTTCGGTCATGACACTTCCAGGCAGTTACGCAAGGCGCGCAGCGCGTCGCGCATGCGTGACTTGATCGTCGACAGATTCGCGGCCAGCCGGTCCGACACTTGGCTGTAGGTGAGTCCGTCGTAGTAAGCCAACTGGATACACTCCCGCTGCGTGTCGGTCAACGCGCCCAGGCATTCGGCCACGCGGCGGCGCTCGTCACCGGCGATCGCCGAATCGGCGACCACGTCACTGGCGGGGTCGGCGCTGGCCGCGGCGTAGCGGGAATCCCGCCTGCCGGACGCTTCCTCGGTCCGCACCCGGTCGACGGCCCGCCGGTGCGCGATGGTCATCAGCCAGGACAGGGCCGAGCCCCTGCCGGCGTCGTAGCCCGATGCCGTCCGCCAGACCTCGCAGTAGACCTCTTGGGTGGTCTCCTCGCTGTAGCCGGGATCGCGCAGCACCCGCATCACCATTCCGTACACGCGACTCTTGGTGAGGTCGTAAACCGCGGCGAACGCGTCGCGGTCCCCGCGCGCGACCTTGTGCAGCAGCGCGTCCAGGTCCTTGCTGGGCGTGGGCGGTCCCGTCATCGATCGGTAGCCTAGCGCCAGGCAGCTGTCCACTCCCGTAATTCGTAGCCCAAGACGGGGCGGACGATTCGAGCCCCGGCTAGATGAGTTGGGCGAGCGTGGTGACGACGATGAGGGCCAGCACGGCCGTTCCGATGATGTGAACCTGGCGCCGGGGCGTGAGCCGCGTCGGCAGTGGCCGCCGCTGCAGCGTGTGTTGCCGCCGGACGGCGATCACGAACGTTGCGAGGGCTACGGCGCCGGCCAGGGCGGCCGGGATGAATGCGGCCGGCCCGACGGAACCGTGCAGGTTTTTGATCATCAGCAGGGCGCCGTTCGCCAGGAAGGCGAAGGACGTTCGCGTCCAGGCCAGCGTCGTCCGTTCGGCCTGACTGCCGTGATCCGTCGTCGAGTCGGTCAACGCAACACCATCTTGGCGATGACCAATCCGAGCGCGATGAGACCCACCACGGTAAGGCCCACGGCGAGGTAGGTCGGTGAGGGCTGGCGGGGCAAGGGGGCGCCGCGGCGCATGGCGCCATCCGCCTGCTGCCAGCGCAGCAGCCCCATCCCGCTGGTGAGAATGGCCAGCAACGCGAGCCCGACACCGAGCGCGCGGCGCGCGCCGGGGACGCCGAGCTCCGGGACCAGTTGCACGACGGCGACGGCCGCGGCGAGCAGCCCCAGCGCGGTGCGCTGCCAGGCCAGGAACGTCCGCTCGTTGGCGAAGGTGAGCCGGTAGTCGGGCTCGTGCTCGTCGGCGCTGTCGGTGTCGGCCACGGGGCACATCGTTGCATGATTGCGCGTGTGGTCAAGGCGCTGTTGTTCGACGTGCAAGGCACGGCGACGGACTTTCACTCGACCGTCTGCGACGAGGCACGGCGGATCAGCGCCGGCCGCCACCCGGAGGTTGATTGGCCCGACGTGGTGCGGCGTTGGCGCGCAGGCTACTTCACCGCGCTGGAGGAAGCCCGAAGCCGGCAGACCGGATGGGTGTCGGTGCACTCGGTGTACCGCCGGGCGCTGGACGGTTGCGGCGTCCCGCTTTCGGAGGCCGAACGTGACGAACTCACGCTGGCCTGGCGGCGGCTGAAGCCGTGGCCGGACGTGATCCCGGGGCTGACCCGGCTTCGAACCGCCTACACGCTGGCCACGCTGTCCAACGCCGACGTGTCGACGGTCATCGAGATCTCCAAGCGCGCGGGCCTGCCCTGGGACGCCGTCTTCGCCGCCGAGATGGCCGGGGTGTTCAAGCCCGACCCGGCGATCTACCGGATGGCCGCCGCCTACCTGGGCCTGGAACCCGGCGAGATCATGATGGTGGCCAGCCACAAGTACGACATCCGCGCCGCGGGCCGGCTCGGGTTCCGGACCGCCTTCGTCGCGCGGCCGCTGGAGTTCGGCGTCGACGGCGAGGCCGACGTCGCCTATTCCGACGAGTTCGACGTCAACGCGTCCGACTTCCTGGACCTCGCAGGGCAACTCGGCTGCTGATCAGCGGTGCGCGGACCCGGTCAGGGGTTGGCCGTTGGCCGACTGCAGCAGGCAGATGACCGTGCTGGGCGTGGGATTGGCGCCGGTGCGATCCTGATTCGAGTCGATCAGGTAGGTGATCGAAAACGGGCTGCCGGCAACGGGTCGGCCCGTATAAGGGGCGAATCCTTCGTTGCAGTCCTTGTTGGCGACGATGGCGACGGCTTTGTCCACGGCCATCGGGGCACGCAGGTACACCTCGGCCAAATGCGCTGTGGCACAGTCGACGACGGTGACCGTCACGCGGCTCAAATCGATCGGCGGTAGGTCCGCCACGCACTCGCCGGTCTGCAGGTCGATCCACTTCTCGGTGTGCGAGATGGTGGGGGCGGCCGTGGCGGTGGCGCAGGCACCCAACATCGCCGCGGCGGTCAGGCCGCACAACGCATGAATGCCACGCATGCAATGAGTCTAGGCACCCGTCAGCGCCGGGTCGGGCTTTTCCGAGGACATCGACAGGAATCCGCGCGCGCAGCGCGCGGCCAGCAGCCAGTTCGCCGGCTTCTTCATGTCCAGGCCGCCGAGGAGCTGTTTGATCATGGTCAGCGTGTCGAAGTAAATGCGTTCGCAGACAAGCGTTTCGGCCTCGTCGAAGACGAAGTAGGCCGTCATGCGGACCCGGAACCGGCTGCCGGTGGGCGGAACCTTGCCCAGGTAACCCAGATGCGTGCCCATCAACCAGAACTCGACGATCACCGCGTCGGCGCTGTGCCGCAGCGCGATGATCTCGTGGTCCTGGTCGGGAAACGCGGTCCGCGTGTAGGCGTAGTAGTCGCGCACCGCTTTGTCGCCGTCGTGCACGATCATCTGCGGGATCAACTCGTAGCGCGGATGCGGGAAGGTCGACAGCACGTCGTCCCAGTCCTGGCGGACCTCGTCGTGGAAATGGTCGAGCACCAGCTTCTCGCGGGCGGCCAGCACCTCCGGCGGGGGGAACGCGGGGATCGTCATGACGACTAGGTTAGGCCCGGATTTGATATCGCATGCGCTATCAAATTTGAAAGTGCGCACATGCTTCCGGGCTGCGCGCTACCCCCGCGGCGGGGTCCAGGCGACCGGCAGGGCCTTGATGCCGTGGATGAATTGCGACAGCAGCCGCGCGGGTTCCTCGACCGCGACGATGTCGGGTATCTCGCGGCGCAACTCGTCGAAGACCACCCGGATCTCGCGGCGGGCGAGGTTGGCGCCCAGGCAGAAATGCGCGCCGCCGCCGCCGAAGCCGAAATGCGGGTTGGGGGTGCGGGCCACGTCGAACAGCCAGGGGTTGGCGAACGTCGACTCGTCGCGGTTGGCCGAGTTGTACCACAGCACGGCCTTGTCGCCCTCGGCCAGCTTGGTGCCGCTCAGCTTGAAGTCGCGGGTCAGGGTCCGCCGCATGTAGACCACCGGCGAGGCCCATCGCACGATCTCCTCGACGGCCGTGGGCGCCAGACGGTCGAAGTTGGCCCACCACTTGTCCCGCTCGTCGGGGTAGCGGGACAGGGCCAGCACGCCGTGGCTGATCGCGTTGCGCGTCGTCTCGTTGCCGGCCACCACCAGCAGGATGAAGAACGACGCGATCTCGGCCGACGACAACCGTTCGCCGTCCACCTCGGCTTCGACCAGGCTGGTGGTCAGGTCGTCGTGGTGATTGACGCGGCGGTCCTCGGCGAGCGCGGTGGCGTACGCCCCGATGTCCATCGAGATCTTGAGGAATTCGTCGAAGTCGGTGGTCAGGTCGGGGTCGCCGAACCCGAGAATCACGTTGGTCCAGTGGAAGATTCGCTGATGGTCTTCTTCGGGGATACCCATCATGTCGCAGATGATCTGCAGCGGCAGCGGCCCGGCGAGCTCGGTGACCAAATCGGCTTCCCCGTTGGGGTGGTTGGTGATCAGCGCCGAGACCAGCCGGCGGGCCCGCTCGCGCACCGACGCCTCGATGCGCGCCACCACCTTTGGGGTGAACGCGCGGCTGACGATCGAGCGCAGCCGTTGGTGCCGCGGATCGTCGAGCACGATCATCGAGCCGAAGTATTCGGCGATCTCCGGCGCGTTGTCGTTGACGGTGATGTTCGGGGTGCTGCTGAAGATCTCCGGATGACGGCTGGCGAAGTGCACGTCGTCGTGCTTGGTGAGCGACCAATACCCGTCGCCCGCCACGAATCCCTCCATCTCGATCGCGGGCCAGAACGACAGGGGGGCCTCGCGGCGCAAGGTCGCGAAGGCGCCGTCGCGGAAGTCGTCGTCGAGACCCCAGAAGTCCAGCGAGTCGAGGTGGATCTCGGACAGCGGCACCTCCGGTGGTGGCGCCCCGTTGGTTCGCGTCGCAATACCCGTCTTGAGGCTCACCGATTACCTCCTAGGAAACCCGTTAGTGCGTACACACGGTCCTGCCGCCGGCCGATTGCGCGTCGGCGACAACGTTGCCGTCGAGCAGGATGCGGCAGCGGATGGGGCCCACCCCCTGCGCGCTGATCAGGAACACCTGACCCCCGAAGGAGGTGAATTCCGTCGACCAGGGCAGCGGCGCGTTGACCTGGTGCAGTTGACCGGTGTCGGTTTGATACACGAGGTACTGCGCGACCCCGGCACCGGTCACCTCGTAACGGGCGTGGGGCATCTCGGGGATCGCATGGGCCACGCCGGGAATCGTCCCCGCGCAACCGACGCCCACGGCGAACAGAAGCGAAAGCCCGCGCACATGCTTCGTCATGATTTGCATCGTGTCACCACGCGCGGTGCTACGGAAGCTTTCCGCCCTAACGAAAGCCGTTCTAGTGTGAGTCCCACGGGGGCGGCTACGGAAAGGTGAGTATGTCGGAACACGGGTCAAAGCGTGTGGTGGTCTGGGGCACGGGCTTCGTCGGCAAGATGGTGATCGCCGAAATCCTCAAGCATCCGCTGTTCGAGTTGGTGGGGGTCGGCGTCAGCAACCCCGACAAGGTCGGGCGCGACGTCGGCGAGATCTGCGGGCTGCCCGAGCCGACGGGCATCATCGCCACCGACGACGTCGACGCCCTGATCGCGCTGAAGCCCGACGCGCTGGTGCACTACGGCCCGACCGCGATGCACGCCAAGGACAACATCGCGCTGATCACCCGCTTCCTGCGGGCGGGCATCGACGTGTGCTCGACGGCGATGACCCCGTGGGTGTGGCCGACCATGCACCTCAACCCGCCGAACTGGATCGCGCCGATCACCGAAGCCTGCGAGCTGGGGGAGTCGTCCTGCTTCACCACCGGCATCGACCCCGGGTTCGCCAACGACCTGTTCCCCATGACGCTGATGGGCCTGTGCTCGGAGGTGCGCCGGGTGCGGGCCTCCGAACTGCTGGACTACACCAACTACGAGGGCGATTACGAAGTCGAGATGGGCATCGGCCGCGAGCCCGAATACAGCCCCTTGCTCGAGGACTCCAACATGCTGATCTTCGCGTGGGGCGCCACCGTCCCGATGATCGCCCACGCGGCCGGCATCATGCTCGACGAGATCACCACCACGTGGGACAAATGGGTGACGCCCACCGAGCGCAACACCGTCAAGGGCGTCATCAAACCCGGGCACGTGGCGGCCGTCCGGTTCACCATCAACGGAATCTACAAGGGCGAGACCAGGATTCAGCTCGAACACGTCAACCGGATCGGCCTCGACGCCGCCCCCGACTGGCCCTCCGGCCACGACAACGACGTCTACCGGGTGGAGATCGAGGGCACGCCGAGCATCTTCCAGGAAACCGCGTTCCGGTTCACCGATGGCTCGGGCCGCGACGCGGCCACGGCCGGCTGCCTGGCGACCGGGATGCGGGCCCTCAACGCGGTGCCCGCGGTCAACGAGTTGCGGCCGGGCTGGGTCACGCCGCTCGACCTGCCCCTGATCGCCGGGGCGGGCAACATCCGGTGACCGGCGCACAGCCTGCACATAGGTACCGCAGAGACTCGGTACAGGTTTGCCCGACACAATGACGGCTAGCCTGGTTGCGAATTGCTGAAGTTTAGGTTGGGACAGATGGCCGATGGAGCAGGGACCGCGCTGGGCTTGTCGATCGGCACCACCAACCTGGCGGCGGTCGCTATGGGCCAGGCCATCACCCGCAAGCCCGTCCTGACGCTCTATCCGGAGCGCGCGCCCGAGGTCGGCATCCCCGCAGAAAACCCGCGGCTCAACCAGCCGGGCCTGGTGATCACCGGGTTTGTCAATCGCATCTCCGACCCCCGCGGCGTGGTGGCGGCCGACGGCTCGGTACACCGAAGCGAGGAATTGATCGCCGACGCGATGCGGGCGCTGGCCTACGCCGTGACCGGCGGGCGCACCCTGCCCGAGAGCGTCGGCGTCACCTATCCCGCCCACTGGCCGTCCCCGGCGGTCGACGCGGTGGGCACCGCGCTGAGTTCGGTGGCCGAATGGTCCAACCGGGCGCGGCCGCTGATGCTGATTCCCGACGCCGCGGCGACGCTGCTGGCCGTGCGGACCACCCCCGGCATACCGGCCCATGGGACGGTGGCGGTGTGCGACTTCGGCGGCAGCGGCACCAGCATCACGTTCATGCGCGCCGACGGCGATTATCAGGCGCTGGCCCCGACCGTTCGCCTGCACGATTTCTCCGGCGACCTGATCGACCAGGCGCTGCTGAGCGCCGTCATCTCCGACATGCCGAGCACCGCCGGCTTCGACCCGGCGGGCACCGTGGCGATCGGGTCGCTGAGCCGGCTGCGCACGGCATGCCGAAGCGCCAAGGAGGAGCTGTCCGCGAGCACGGCGACCACGCTGAGCGACGGGCTGACCGGCGAAGTGCGGGTCACCCGCGACGAGCTCGACGAGGCGATCCGCACCCCGCTCGACAGGTTCGTGGCCGTGTTGGAAAACTCATTGGCGCGCAACGGGATTCAGGACCTGGTCGCCGTGGTGTCCGCCGGCGGCGGAGCGAACATCCCCGCGATCACCACCACGCTGTCGCAATACTTCCGCGTCCCGGTCATCACCACGCCGCGCCCGCAACTGACGGCGGCCACGGGCGCCGCGCTCCGGGCGGCGCATGGCCCCGGCGAGATCGCCGCGACGGCGTCGGCGCCGGCCGCGTCCGCCACGCTGACGGCCCGGGCCGTCCCGGGCGGGCGGTCGCCCGAGGCGACCGCGACGGCGCAGGCGGCACCCGCCTGGCCCACCGCGGGTGCCGCGGCCGTGCAGGCGTGGTCGCAGACCGGCAAGCAACCGCAGGTGGCGCCCGATTCGCAGGTGGCGCCCGCCTCGGAGGCGGCGTCCGCCGCAGACAAACCCGCCGCCGATTCCGCGGGCGAGAAGCGCAAGCGCCGCCTGTTCCGGCTGCCGGTGATGGCGGGAATCGTCGGTGCTGCCGCGGCGGTGGCGCTCGTCGGTACCGCAGTCACGATCGGACTGACCTCGGCGAACAAATCCGCGACGACCCCGGCGCCGGGCGTGACCAGCAGCCCGGTGCCCCCGCCGCCGGCCAACACCGCGACCGCTCAGGCGCCCCCGCCGAGCCAAGAGGCGCCGGCGCCTTCAACGACGGACACCAACCCGCCCGCGCAGACTGAGACGCCGTCAACCAGCGTCCCGTCAGCGAAACCCCAGCATGCGCCGCCGCTCGCGGCCGCACCCGTGCGTCCGGCGATTCCGCAGGTGCCGCCCATCCCGGCGGTGCCCGGCCTCGACGAACCCATCCCGGGGCTGGACCGGATCAATCAGATCATCCAGGGGATCGGGGGCGACTTGGGCATCAGCGGCATCCCCCAATTGGGCCCTCAGCTGGGAACGACCCGGTAGGTCAGTCCTTTTCGCCCTTGTTCTCCGCTTTCGCGGCCTCTTTGAGCTTCTCGTTGAGGGCCTTGTCCTTCTCGATCTGCTCCTTCAGAGCTTCCTCGTCGCGGCCCTCGTCGCCTTCGGCTTGCTCATCGGAACCGGCATCGGAACCGGCATTCTCGGGGACTTCGTGCCTGGGATTGCCGTCCTCGTCCAACCAGTCGTTGACCGCCGTGCCCGAAACGCTGCCACCGGTGCCGGGCAGCACGATGGTTGGCTTCTCCTTGTAGGCCTCCATCATTTCGGAGGCCTTCTTTTTGTCGTCTTCGTCCGGCTCCGGCTTTTCCGTCAGCTTTTGATCGGTGTCCTGATCGGGTTCCTGATCCTGATCGGTCTGCTGGTCGGCCGACTTATCGTCCTGCACGCTCATGCATCTACCCCCTCGCCATCGCAGGTCGCGATTTGCAGGGGTTACCCGTTGCGGCGTTGTGTCGAAACTCTCACGCAAGGGATCGTTCGCGCTTGACCAGCTCGACCAGCGCCAGCGGAATCCGCATCGGCTCGGGTGCGCTTGACAGTTGCGCCGCGACCGCGCCCTGAAGTTGCTCGACGAATTCGCCGGCCCGCGCGTCGCGCACCCCGTCATCCAGCCCGCGCACCAGCGCGGGGAACAGCGCCGCGCGGGCGAAGGCCGCCCACTGCGCGCCGAACGTCTCGGCGTCGCGGTCGGCCTGGAACCGAACCCAGAAACGGTCCTCGGCGTTGAACGTCTCGAGATGGTCGATGGTCAGGCCCTCGAAGCGCCCGCTGGGCGCGAAGGGGGCGCGAAAGTCCTTCTCGCTGCGGGCAAATGTGGGAATGGTCATCCGCCGCAGCTCCTCCTGGCGCAGCAGGCCGTCGCGGACCTGTTCACGCAGCGCCGTGAGCATCGCCTCGAGCAGCGTCGGGAACCCCGATGTGCCGTCCTCGTCGAGGGCGATCGTCATCACCACCAGCCGCCCGTCGGGGGCCAGTTCGCGGCCGCGAAAGGCCACGAAGTTGTGCCAGTCCAGGGCCGCCCGCTCGGCGTATGCCGCGCGCGCCGCGTCGTCGTGGCTGTAGGAGATGTGCAGGTGATCGTGCACCTCGGCGGGCATCGTGCTCAGCCACTGCGCCGCCCACGACGACCAGCCCAGGTTGACCGTCTTGGACGGCACGATCTGGTCGTAGAACGAACGGCCGATCGACGACGCGAACGTCGCCGCGTCCAGGTGCAGGTAGCTCTCCGGGTCGTCGGACAGGGTGTGAAACAGCGCCGAGAAGTCGTTGTCCGGAATGTCGGTGTGCGCCACCAGGATTGCGTGGTCGTGTCGGGTGCGCCGACGCAGGATCGCGATCGCCGCCGACATCGGCTTGAGCGAATTGTGCCCGTTGGCGGCGCCGTAGTCGGCGATGATGATGGGCTGCGGGGGCTTGGGCAGCGGCACTTGCTCGGCGGCCCGCTCGAACAACGCGATGGCCGGGCCCAACCCGGCGGCCTGCAGCCGCGACGACTGGGTGTAAACGGGCTCCGGCCGAACCACAATGCTCGATTCGGGCATCCGAGGCTCTGGCCGCATGGCCCAACGATAGTCGTCAGGTCGGCTTCGGGTAGCTGACGCCGGTGAGCTGCTCGGAAAGCTCCCAAAGTCGTTGGCAGTCAGCCTCGTTGCGGGCCCGCTCGGGCACCTTGGCCAGCCGCACCCCGCCGCCGGCGGCCTCGTAGAAGCCGCGGGGGCCGTAGAACGCGCCGCCCTGGGCGTGCGGCGCCGCGGCGGCGTAGAGCGCCGGGAGGATGCCCTCGTCGATCTCCTGCCACAAAAACGGCGTGAAGCGCCAGGACGCCTTGTACAGCCGCTCCATCAGCGCGGGCTTTTCCCGCCCATGCGAGGGCCCGGCGATCTGCAGGTTGGTCTTGGTCAGGCCGGGGTGCGCGGCGTTGGACATGATGCCCCAGCCCGCCGCCCGGCTGCGCCGATCCAGCTCCAGGGCGAACATCAGCACCGCCAGCTTCGATTGGCCGTAGGCCGACATGGCCGCGTAGGACTTCTCAAACTGCGGGTCGTCGAAGTGGATCTTGCCGCTTTGGCGGGCGGCCAGGCTGCTCAGCGAGACGACGCGCGCCTTGCCCGCTGCGCGCAGCAGCGGCAGCACGTGCCCGGTCAGGGCGAAGTGCCCGAGATGGTTGCTGCCGAACTGCAATTCGAAACCGTCGGCGGTGGTGTCGCGTTCGGGCGGCGTCATGACGCCGGCGTTGTTGATCAGGATGTCGATCGGGCGGCCCTCGGCGTTGAGTTGTTCACCCAGCGCGGCGACCGAGGCCAGCGACGACAGGTCCAGCGACTTGATGGTGAGCTTGGCGTCGGGGACCGTGTCGCGGATTTCCGCGATCGCCTTTTCCCCTTTGCCGCGGTTGCGGATCGCCATCACGACGTCGGCGCCGGCGGCCGCGAGCCGCCGGGCCAGGCCGAACCCGAGGCCGCTGTTGGCGCCGGTGACGATTGCCAGCTTGCCCGACAGGTCGGGCACCGTGGCGACAAGATCGTTGGCCATGCGTATCGCTCCCTTCGTGTACGCCCCGTCATAGTGTGCTCTTTGTGTCGGCTCGTCGGCAGCGCATCCAAGGCTGGGCGGCCGCGTTGGCGGCCGGCGCGCTGCCCGCGCTCGCCTTTCCCGCGCCGTCGTGGTGGTGGCTGGCGTGGTTCGGCCTGGTGCCGCTGCTGCTGTTGGTGCGGGCCGCGCCTTCCGGATTGGAGGCGTGCGTGCGGGCCTGGTTCGGCGTCGCCGGATTCGTGCTGGCCACCGAGTACTGGCTGGTGACGTTCGCCGGCCCGTTGCTCGCGGTGATGGCCGCCGGCTTCGGATTGCTCTGGCTGCCGTGGGGGTGGTTGGCGCACCGGTTGCTGTCCGGGCCGGTCGGCCCGGGGCGGACGGCCGCCGCCATGGTGGTGTTGCCCAGCGCGTGGGTGGCGGGCGAGGCCGTGCGGTCCTGGCCACCGTTCGGTGGGTCATGGGCGTCACTGGGCGCGTCACAATCCGCTCAGCCCGGCACGCTGGCGTCGGCGTCACTGGGCGGGGTATGGCTGACGAGTTTCCTTGTCGTGGCGGCCAATACGGCTCTGGTCGGTGCGTTGGTGCACCGCGGCGTTTCGGGACGGCTCGTCGCGCTGGGGTGCGCGGCGGCCTGCGCTGCTATCGGCCCGGCCTGGTACCTGCTGGGCCCGTCGCCCGCCGGCGGCGCCACGGTGCGGGTGGCGCTGGTCCAGCCCGGCGACATCGCCGACTCCGGCGCTCGCCAGGCCGCGAGCGAGGAGCTCACCGCTTCGGCTGCCGCTCAGCGGCCGGACCTCGTGGTTTGGGGGGAGAGCAGCGTGGGCGCCGATCTCGCCGGTCACCCGGAGGTCTTGGCGCGGCTCGCCGAGCTGTCGCGGCGGGTGGGGGCGGACCTCTTGGTCAACGTCGACGCGCCCGCGCCCGGCGGCGGGATCTACAAGTCGGTGGTCCTGATCGGGCCGGGCGGATCGTTGGGCACGTACCGGAAGACCCGGCTGGTGCCGTTCGGCGAATACGTCCCGCTGCGACCGCTTTTCGGCTGGATCACCCGCCACAGCAGGGCCGCGGCCGAGGATCGGCAACGCGGGACCGGGCCCGTCGTGTTGCACGCCGGCGCCCTCGGGATCGGCCCGTTGGTCAGCTACGAGACCCTGTTCTCCGACCTGGCCCGCCGGGAGGCGCAACTCGGTGCGGAGCTGCTGGCGTATCAGAGCTCCACGTCGTCATACCAGGGGACCTGGGCCCAGCCGCAGCTGGCCGCCCAGGTGGCGGTGCGCGCCGTCGAGGCGGGCCGCCCGGCCGTGCACGCCGGATTGTCCGGCGACAGCTCGGGTTTCGACGCACAAGGCCACCGGCTGGCGTGGTGCCCGTCGGGCTTCCGGGGCGTGACCGTGGTGAGCGTGCCATTGGGATCGCGCGTCACGCCCTATCAGCGGCTGGGGGACTGGGTGCCGATGCTGGCCTTCGTCGTCGTCGGCTTTGCGCTGGTGCGCTGGCAGCGCCCCGTCCGCGGTGCCACACTGCTCGGATGAACAACAGGCGGCTCGCCAAGATGTCGCTGGCAGGCGCCGTCGCGCTGATGGTCGTGTCGGTCGGCGGCTTCATCGTCGCCCTGGTGCTCAACGCGTTCTTTCTGGACAAGTACAACGCCTACGGGGAGGTGCCCGTCCCCGGCTCGGGCACCCTCTACCTGCCCGCCGGTGACGTCACCGTCAGCCTGCACACCGTCGTCATCAGCAGCCCCGACCGCGGACTGCCGGTGCCTCCGCTGGGGGTCACCCTCGCGCCGCCCGACGGCGTGCCGCAGCCCGTGGTGACCGAAAGCATCGGCAGCACAACGACGGTCAACAACGATGCGCACGTGCGGGTGTGGGTCGCTCGGATCGCGGCCAGCGGCACCTACAACATCACCACCGACGGCCAGGTCAACGGGTACATCAACCCGCGACTGGCCTTCGGGCACCAGAGTTCCTACGGCTTTTTGGTGTGGTTGTTCGTCGCGCTGTTCGTAGTGGGGCTGGCCGGTTCGGCGCTGTCGGGTTGGTGGCTGGCGCGCACCCGCCGCAAGGCGGTGGCGGCGGCCAATCTGCCGCGGCCGTGACGGGCGCGGGTCTCGAACCAATCGACGACTCTCGTTTTTGATATCACCCGCGATATCAAAAACGGCGACCGCATGGTGGTCCGGGATTGGTGCTGGTGTGGCGGATGTGGCGGCAGGGGCAGGGCACGGCCCGGGCGTGGCCGAGGGGGGCCGGGCGTGACCCCGCGGGCCGGGCGGGCCGCACGGGCCGGGCGTGGCTCAGTGGCCGCGGGCCACCCACTCCTCGTAGTGGACGATCTCGTCGCCGATGGTGGTGCTGTCGCCGTGGCCGGTGTGCACCACCGTCTCGCCGGGCAGCTTGCCCAGCCGCTCGGAGATGGACTGCAGGATCGTCGGAAAGTCCGAATACGAACGGCCGGTCGCGCCCGGGCCGCCGGCGAACAGCGTGTCGCCGCTGAACACGACGCCCAGGTCATGCGAATACCAACACACAGAACCCGGGGAGTGGCCCGGGGTGTGCAGCGCCCGTAGCTCGGTCCCTCCTACGCTCAGCGTTTCGCCATCGGCCAGCGAGCGAAAGTCGTTGTCGGGGTGGGTCATTCGCCACAGCACTTCGTCGGCGGGATGCAGCAGCACCGGCGCGTCGAGGGTCTTGCCGAGTTCCGGCGCGACCGTCACGTGGTCGTTGTGGCCGTGGGTGCAGACGATCGCGACCACGTGCCTGCCGTCCACGGCCTCGACGATCGGTGCCGCGTCGTGGGCGGCGTCGAAGACCACCACATTCGAGTTGTCGCCGATCAGCCAGATGTTGTTGTCGACTTCCCAACTGCCGCCGTCGAGTTCGAAGGTTCCGTGGGTGACCACCTTCTGAATCTGGACCATCAGAGCATCACCACCGAACGCAACACCTTGCCCCCGTGCATCTTATGAAAAGCCTCCTCGACGTCGTCTAGCCCGATTCGCTCGGAGACAAACTTCTCCAGGGGCAGCCGGCCCTGCAGGTAGAGGTCGATCAGGGTGGGAAAGTCGCGTTCGGGCAGGCAATCGCCGTACCACGACGACTTCAGCGACCCGCCGTGCGAGAAGAAGTCGATCAGCGGCATGTCGAGCTTCATGTCGGGCGTCGGAACACCCACCAGCACAACGGTTCCCGCGAGGTCGCGGGCGTAGAAGGCCTGCTTCCAGGTTTCGGGCCGGCCGACGGCGTCGATCGCGACGTTGACACCGAACCCGTCGGTGAGGTCCTGAATCGCCTCCACGACGTCGGCCTGGCGGGCGTTGATGGTGTGGGTGGCGCCGAACTTGCGGGCCCAGTCCAGCTTGGTGTCGTCGGTGTCGACGGCGATGATGCGCCGGGCGCCGACCAGCGCGGCACCGGCGATCGCGGCATCGCCGACGCCGCCGCAGCCGATCACCGCGACCGTATCGTCGCGGGTGACGCCGCCGGTGTTGATCGCCGCGCCGATGCCGGCCATCACCCCGCAGCCGAGCAGGCCCGCGACGGCGGGGTCGGCGGCGGGATCGACCTTGGTGCACTGGCCGGCGTGCACCAGCGTCTTGTCGGCGAACGCCCCGATGCCCAGTGCGGGCGTCAGCTCCGTGCCGTCGGTCAGCGTCATCTTCTGCGCGGCGTTGAAGGTGTCGAAGCACAGGTGCGGGCGGCCGCGCTTGCAGGCGCGGCACTGGCCGCAGACCGCGCGCCAGTTCAGGATGACGAAGTCACCGGGCTCGACCGCGGTTACGCCGGGACCGACCGCCTCGACCCGGCCGGCGGCCTCGTGGCCGAGCAGGAAGGGGTATTCGTCGTTGATGCCGCCCTCGCGGTAAGTCAGGTCGGTGTGGCACACCCCGCAGGCGATGATGTCGACCAGGGCCTCGCCCGGTCCGGGGTCCGGGACGACGATGTCCACCAGCTCGACGGGCTCGCCCTTTTTTCGTGAAATCACGCCGCGCACTGTCTGACTCATGGCCACCAACCTACGGTGTACCGTCGCTGAGCATGACGGCACCTGAGACCGGTGAGGAATTCGCCGGACGAATCGCCGCGGCCATCGACGGGGCCAGCCTGACGCTGTTGCTGAGCATCGGGCACCAGACCGGTCTGCTGGACACGATGGCGGGGCTGGCCGCCGCAACCAGCGCGCAGATCGCCGAAGCGGCCGGTCTCAACGAGCGCTACGTGCGCGAGTGGCTGGCGGGCATGACGACCGGGCGCGTCGTCGACTACGACCCCGACTCCGCGACCTACTCGCTGCCCGCGCACCGCGCCGGCGTGCTGACCCGTGCCGCCGGGCCGGACAACCTGGCCCTGGTGGCCCTGTTCGTCCCGCAGCTCGCCGAAGTCGAACAGAAGATCATCGATTGCTTCCGCGAGGGCGGCGGCCTGCACTACAGCGAGTTCCCCCGGTTCCACGCGCTGATGGCCGAGCAGAGCGGCGTGGTCT
>NZ_LZKH01000157.1:0-12235 GCF_001672745.1 Mycobacterium sp. E1386 | reverse complement strand
GGCGGCCACGGCGCGGATTTCCGTGTCGTCCGTCGAACCGGAATCCAGCACGATCAGCTCGTCCACCAGCCCGTCAACCAGGGGTGAGATGCTCTCGACCACCGATTCGATGGTCTCTTCTTCGTTGAGGGCCGGCAGCACCACCGAGATGGTTCGCCCCGCCTTCGCGGCCTCGAGCTCGGCGACCGTCCAGCTCGGACGGCTCCAGCTGCGGTTGGACAGCCAGGCGTCGCCCGGCCGGGCGGCCAGCACCGCGTCGTCGGTGAGGTCGCCGACCAGGTCGGATGCCGTCATGCCAGTCCCCTCACCGTGCGCGCCGGCGGGCGTGTCCCCTGGATGGAGGCCACCATCTCCAGCACCCGTCGGGTCGCGGCGACCTCGTGCACTCGAAACATGCGGGCGCCGGTGGCGGCCGCCAGCGCGGTGGCCGCCAACGTTCCCTCCAGCCGCTCGCTCAATTCCACACCCAAAGTCTCCCCGACGAAGTCCTTGTTACTCAAAGCCATGAGCACGGGCCATCCGGTATTAACAAGTTCGCCCAGGTGGCGCAACAGCAGCAGCCCGTGGAAGGTGTTCTTGCCGAAGTCGTGGGCCGGGTCGATCAGCACCCGGTCGCGGGCCACCCCGCAGGCGACCGCGCGCTCCGCGGCGGCGGTGACCTGGCGAATAACGTCGTCCACGACGCCTCGTGTGGTGGTTCCGTAGCTCACCCGGAACGGCCGCGTGCGGGGCAGCGCCCCGCCGGTGTGCGAGCACACCAGGCCCGCGCCGAACTCCGCGGCGACCTCGGCCAGGCCCGGGTCGATGCCGCCCCAGGTGTCGTTGATCAGGTCCGCCCCGGCCGCGCAGGCCACCTTGGCCACCTCGGAGCGCCAGGTGTCGACGCTGATCAGCTGGTCCGGATAGGCGCCGCGCAGCCATTCGATGAACGGGACCAATCGGGCGAGCTCGGTTTGCGTGTCGACTTCCTGGCCGGGGCCCGCCTTGACTCCGCCGACGTCGATGACGTCGGCGCCCTCGGCGATGGCGCGGTGCGCGGCGGCCCGGGCGGCCTCGTCGCTGAAGGTCGCACCCTTGTCGTAGAACGAGTCGGGGGTGCGGTTGACGATCGCCATGATCAGCGGGCGATCACCGGCGACCGGACGGCCGCACAGGGTCGATTGCACCTGTCTATGGTGCCTGGTCTGGTCCGTGAGCGTGCGGCCAGCCGCACACTGGACGCCGAACGTGCGGCGGGCCGCACCCTCGGCGCGGGCTCAGCCCTGCGGGCGCTTCCCGTCGGCCACCTCGTCGGGGTATTCGTCGTAGTACGGCACGTAACCCTCGTCGCGCCCGGCCAGCACGTACAGCGGCTCCTTGATGTCGGACCCGTAGGCCTGTTCGCGCAACTCGACCTTGCGGCTCTTGAACGTCGTGGTGTGCTCCAGCGACTCGACCACCCGCACGAACAGCGGCAACGCGTAGGCGGGCAATTGGCCGTATACGGCGCGGGCCAGCGACTTGCCGTCGAACTCCGCTCCGTCCCGCAGCTTGACCGCGGCCATGCCGGCGCGGCCGCCGGTGCGCGGGATCTCGACACCGAAAACGGTGCATTCCTCCACGGACTCGTCGGACGCCAGCGCCGCCTCCACCTGCGTGGTGGCGACGTTCTCGCCCTTCCACCGGAAGGTGTCGCCGAGGCGGTCGACGAACGCGGCGTGGCCCATGCCCTGCGGGCTCATCACGTCACCGGAGTTGAACCACACGTCACCCTCACGGAAGGCGTTGCGCACCAGCTTCTTCTCGCTCGACTCCTTGTCGGTGTAGCCGTCGAACGGCTGCAGCCGGTTGACCCGGCTGAGCAGCAGGCCGGGCTCCCCCGGCGGCACGCGGCGCACCCGCCCGTTGTCGTCGCGCAGCGGGGCTCCGGTGTCGGGGTCGTACTCGACGTAGGCCAACGGCATCGGGAAGACGCCGGTGGTCCGCGGAACGTTGAACACGTTGATGAACGCGGTGTTGCCCTCGCTGGAGGCGTAGAACTCGCAGACGCGAGCGATGTCGAACCGATTCGTGAACTCGTCCCAGATCTCCGGCCGCAGCCCGTTGCCGGCGATCACCCGGACCCGGTGCGCGCGGTCGGTGGCCTTGCGCGGCTGGTTGAGCAGGTACCGGCAGATCTCGCCGATGTAGATGAAGGCCGTCGCCTCGGCGGCGATGACCTCGTCCCAGAACTTCGAGGCCGAGAACGACTTGCCGAGCGCCAGCGTCGCCCCGGAGTTGATCACCGACGACAGCGCGACCGTCAGCGCGTTGTTGTGGTACAGCGGCAGGCAGCTGTAAAGCGTGTCGGAGCTCTTCAGCCGCAGCCCGATGCCGCCGAAGGCCGCGAGCGCCTTGAGCCACCGCAGGTGGGTCATCACGCTGGCCTTGGGGAATCCCGTTGTGCCCGAGGTGAAGATGTAGAACGCGGTGTCCCTGGCCTGCACGGCCGATACCGACGCCGGGTTGGTGGCCGGGGCGCTGGCGGCGAACCGCTCCAGGTCCTCCACGGTCATCGTCTCGGTGTCGCCCGAGCCGCCGCACTCGGCCACCGCGCTGACCAGGTCCGTCTCCGCGACCAACACCTTGGCCTTCAGCAGGCCCAGGCTGTGCGCCAGCACCTCGCCGCGCTGGTGGTAGTTCAGCATCCCGGCGACCGCGCCGCATTTGACCGCGGCCAGCATGGTCAGCACCGCGTTGGGCGAGTTGCGCAACATGATTGCGACGACGTCGCCGTGGCCGACGCCGTGCGCCGCCAGCACCGCGGCGTACCGGTTTGCGGCGGCGTTGGCATCGCGGTAGGTCAGTTGCTGGTCGCCGAACCGCAAGAAGATCCGATCGCCGTAGCGGGCCGCGCGTTCCTGGAACACCGTGCCGATCGATTTCTTCGAACCCGGCTGGGCCAGCAGCCCGGTCATCGCCCCGCGCACGATCACCGGCATATCGGCCAACAAGCCGGGCGCCCGAGATGCGATATCGGTCAGTTTGACCGCCGTGCGCGCTCCGCCGTCGTGATCGGACACGTCATCCCTCAATTCCTGTAAGCAACTCGGCGGACAGCCTAGTAGGGATCGCCAACTGGCCGGCGGCCTCAATCGGGCGCACACGCCTCCACGGCGGCGCTCACCTTGTCGACCAGCAACAACCGGTCCATCGCCGGCTGCGAGATGTACCCGCTGTCGAGCAGTCCGCACAGCCAGAGCCACAGGCCTTCGTAATGCCCCAGTGGATCCAGCATGACGATGGGTTTGCGATGCAGGCCGAGGTAACCCGTGGTCCACGAGTCCAGCAACTCGTCGAGGGTGCCGACGCCACCGGGCAGCACGATGAACGCGTCGGCGCGCTCTTCCATCACGTGTTTGCGTTCATGCATCGTCTCGGTGACGATCAGCTCGTCGGCTTCGGTGTCGGCGATTTCGACGCGCATCAGGACCTGCGGGATGACGCCGACGGTCCGGCCGCCGCGGGCGCGCGCCGCGGTTGCCACCGCGCCCATCGCCGACACCCGGCCGCCGCCCCACACCAGAGTCCAGCCGCGCTCGGCGATCGCCTCGCCGAGTTCGGCAGCGACCGCGAGCAATTCGGGATGTTCCGGGCCGGACGCGCAGTACACGCACACCGCCCAGTCGCCTGATGGCTCGCGTTCCGGGCGCATACAACGAAAGGTAGACCAAGCTTGCTGCGGGCCGCACACCGCGCGCAATAAAATCCGGCGATGCCGATTCGATGGAACGTTCCCCAGCACGCATCGGCCCTGGAGCGGCTGGACGCGGCGCTCACGACCGGGAGGGGGGCGGTCGTCCTCGGACCGGACGGCTGCGGCAAATCCACGTTGGCCCGAATGGCCGCCGAAGGCTTCGGCCACCGGCACCCGGGCACCCGCATCCGCTGGGTCACCGGCACCCCGACCGAGCGCGCGGTGCCCTTCGGCGCGTTCAGCCACCTGGTGCGGATCGCCGACCTCGGCAAGCCGGCCGCGCTGCTCCGCGCGGCCCGGGCGTCGCTGGACGGTGACGACCTGCTGCTGGTCGTCGACGACGCCCACGACTTGGACATCCTGTCGGCCACGCTGGTGTACCAGCTCGCGCTGGCGGGCGCGGCCAGGATGATCGTCACCGGCCGCGCCGATTCGGCTCCCGACGCCATCGCGGCGCTGTGGGCTGACCGGCTGCTCCCCCGGATCGACATCGAACCGCCCAGCGAGATGACCACACCGGCCGAGGTCGACGCGTTCCTCGCCGAAATGCCCTCCGCGGCCCGGTCGGCGCTGGACTACCTCGCCGTCGCGGAGCCGCTGTCGCTCGCCGATCTGAGTGTCCTGACCGGCGCGGACGCGATTGACGCGGCGACGGAATGCGGGGCGGTGGAAACGCGGGCGCGCGGCGGAACGTCGGACGACCCGGTGGTCTACACGGCCCACCCGCTGTTTGCCGAGCGAGCGCGTGCCGCGCTCGGCGGCGACGGCGCCCGGCAACGACGCACCGCGCTGGTGCGGCTGCTGTCGCAGCATCCGCCGGACCACCTCAGCGACCGGCTCCGGTTGGCGGCGCTGGCCCTGGACAGCGATGCCCCCCAGCCGACGGCCGAGGTGGTCGGCGCCGCGCAGCAGGCGCTGCGGCTGGGCGACCTCGCCCTCGGCGAACGGTTGGCCTCCTCGGCGCTGGAGCGCTCCGGGGGGTTGGCGGCGCGGCTGGCGCTGGCACACGCGCTGGCGTGGCAGGGCCGCGGCCGCGAGGCCGACGCGGTGCTGGCCGGCCTGGACCCCGCCGCGTTGACCGAAGCCGCCCTGATGGACTGGACGCTGTTGCGCGCGGCCAACCAGTTCTGGATGCTCAGCGAGCCCGAACGCGCCACCGCGTTCTTGCGCACCATCCGCAATCGCGTCTCCGATCCGGGCGCGCGCACCACGCTCGACGCGCTGAGCGCCACGTTCGCGATGAACGCCGGCAACGTCGGGCACGCAGTGAAGGTCGCGGACGAGGTGCTCGCCGCCCCGGACGCCGACGACCAGGCGGTGGCCTGGGCGGCCAGCGCGGGCGCGCTGTGCGCGGCGCGCCAGGGCCGCTTCGACGACGTCGAGCCGCTGGCCCAGCGCGCCCTGGCCGCCGAACATCCCGGGTTGCTGCGCTTCACGATCGGGCTGGGGCAGACCACCGCGTTGTTGATGGCGGGCCGGCTCGACCGGGCCCGCGAACTCGCCCAGCAGTTCACCGATTTCGCCGAGTTGCAGCAGCCGGGCCGCGCGATCGGTGAGGTGCTGCTGGCCCACGTGCTGCTCGCCGACGGCGAATTCGCCCGGGCCGCAGCGCTGCTCGGCCCCGCCGCCGCCACGTTGGAACGCACCGGCTATTCGTGGGGCCCACTGTCGTTGACTCTGCTGGCCACCGCGCTGGCCCAGCAGGGCGACATCGCCGCCGCGGGAAAGACGTTGGGCCGGGCCGAATCCCGGCACGGAACGAAGTCGGCCCTATTCGCGCCGGAACTCGGCGTCGCGCGGGCCTGGCGGCTCGCCTCGATGCGCGACGCACACGGCGCGGTGGCCGCCGCCCGCGATGCCGCCCGGATGGCCGAACGCGGCGGCCAGCGAGCCGTGGCGGTGCGGGCGTGGCACGAGGCCGTGCGCCTCGGTGACACCCGAGCGGCGGATCCGCTGGCCCGGCTCTGTGACGAGATCGACTGCGCCGCCGGGAGACTCGCGCTCAGCCACGCGCAGGCCCTGGCGGCCGGCGACGGCGCGGCGCTGCGGGCGGTGTCCGATGAGCTGGCAGCGGTCGGGATGCGCGCGGCATCCGCCGACGCCGCCGCGCAGGCGCAGCGCTGCGGGGCAGCCTAGCCGCCCAGGTAGCCGCGCAGCATGGCCACCGCGGCGGTGATGTTGGCGACCGGAACGCTCTCGTCGCGCGTGTGCGCGAGGTTCGGATCGCCCGGCCCGAAGTTGACCGCCGGTATGCCCAGCGCGGCGAAACGTGCGACGTCGGTCCACCCGTACTTGGCCCGGACCTGTCCCCCGGCCGCCTCGACCAGGGCCTTGGCCGCGGGCTGGGACAGCCCGGGCAGCGCGCCCGCGGCGGCGTCGGTCTGCTCGATGACCACGTCGAGCCCGTCGAACACCTCGTGCACGTGCTCGAGCGCCGCGGCCACGGATCGGTCGGGGGCAAAGCGGAAGTTGACCGTGACCGCGGCCGCGTCGGGAATCACGTTTCCCGCCACGCCGCCGTCGATGCGCACCGCCGACAACCCCTCGCGATATTCGCAACCGTCGATATCCACGGTGCGGGCAGAGTATGTGGCCAGCCGATCCAGGACGGCCCCCAGCTTGTGAATGGCGTTGTCGCCCAACCATGGTCGCGCCGAGTGGGCGCGCGTGCCGGTGGCCGAGATCACGACGCGCAGCGTCCCCTGGCAACCGGCTTCGATGTAGCCGCCGGTGGGTTCGCCCAGGATGGCCACGTCGGCGGAGAGCCAGTCCGGCAGCTCACGCTCGATGCGGCCCAAACCGTTTGCCGCCGCCTCGATTTCCTCGCAGTCGTAGAACACCAGCGTCAGGTCGTGAACCGGCTCGGCGACGGTCGCGGCCAGATGCAGGAAGACCGCGTCACCCGACTTCATGTCCGCGGCGCCGCAGCCGTACAGGTCGCCGCTCTCGCGGCGGCTGGGAAGATTGCCGGCGACCGGCACGGTGTCCAGATGCCCCGCCAGCAAGATCCGCGACGGCCGCTGCCGCCGGGTGCGCGCCAGCACGGCGTTGCCGTTGCGAATGATCTCGAAGCCGGACGTCTGGGCGCGCAGCGCGGCCTCCACCTCGTCGGCCAGGCGTGCCTCGTCTCGCGATTCGCTGGGAATGTCGACCAACGCCGCGGTCAGCTCGATCGGATCCCCGCGCAAGTCCAGCACGGGTCCCAGGTTATCCGCTGCCGAGCGGCAAGTAACCTGACCGCCGTGACTGGAGCTGTAGGCATCGGGCTGGCGACGCTGGCCGCCGACGGATCGATCCTCGACACGTGGTTTCCCGCACCGGAACTGACCGAGTCGGGCACCGGCGGCACGTCGCGGCTCGCCTTGTCGGACATCCCCCCGGAGCTGGTCGCGCTGGTCGGCCGCGACGACGACCGCGGCACCGAGAGCATCGCCGTGCGGACGGTCATCGGGTCGCTCGACGACGTGGCCGCCGACGCCTACGACGCCTACCTGCGACTGCATCTGCTGTCGCATCGGTTGGTGGCGCCGCACGGGCTGAACGCCGGCGGCCTGTTCGGGGTATTGACCAATGTCGTGTGGACTAACCGCGGACCGTGCGCGATCGACGGGTTCGAGGCGGTCCGGGCGCGGCTGCGCCGGCACGGACCGGTGACCGTCTACGGCATCGACAAGTTCCCGCGGATGGCCGATTACGTCGTGCCGACCGGGGTCCGCATCGCCGACGCCGACCGGGTGCGGCTGGGCGCCCACCTGGCGCCGGGCACCACGGTCATGCACGAGGGCTTCGTCAACTACAACGCCGGCACCCTGGGCGCGTCGATGGTCGAGGGGCGCATCTCGGCCGGCGTGGTGGTGGGCGACGGATCGGATGTCGGCGGCGGCGCCTCCATCATGGGCACGCTGTCCGGGGGCGGCACGGAAGTCATTTCGATAGGCAAGCGGTGCCTGCTCGGCGCCAACGCGGGGCTGGGCATCTCGCTGGGCGACGACTGCGTCGTCGAAGCCGGCCTGTACGTGACCGCGGGCACCAAAGTCGCCACGCCCGACGGCCAGGTGCTCAAGGCGCTGGAGTTGTCCGGCGGCAACAACCTGCTGTTCCGCCGCAATTCGGTCAGCGGCGCCGTCGAAGTGGTGCCCCGCGGCGGTCAGGGCATCGCCCTCAACGAGGACCTGCACGCCAACTGAGCGCAGCTATGCGTCGGCGGCGATCTTCTCGGCGGTCGGCGCGGCGCGCAGCGCCGTACCCATGGTCTCCGGCAGCAGATACACGGACACGAAACTGGCGATGACCAGGGTGGCCATCATGAGCCCGATCGCCCAGCTGCCGTAGGTGGCCAGCAGCGTGCCGGCGACCAGCGGCGGCACGGCGGCGCCGAGGATGCCGGCCAGGTTCATCGCCACCGCCGCTCCGCTGTAGCGGTAGCGGGTGGCGAACAGTTCGGGAACGAACGCCGCCGTGGGCCCGTTGGCCACCGCCGCGGCCGCGAACATGCCGAGGACGGCGACCGCGTACAACACCGGCTTGCGGGTGTCCAGCAGCGGGATGACCGCGAACGCCCACGGCAGGCATGCCACGAGCCCGCATAGCATCACCCGGCGGCGGCCGACCCGATCGGAGATCCACGCCGAGAACGCCACGCACGCCATGCTGGTCAGCCCGCCCAGTGCGCCGACGCCCCAGATGAAGCTCCGCGAATAGCCGAGATGGTTGTGGGCGTACATGACCAGAAAGGTGTTGCCCAGGTAGACGAATCCCATGCCGCCCAGGAAGGCGCCCGCGACGAGCACGATCTCGCGCCGCTGGAACCGCAGCAGCTCCGCCAGCGGCGCCTTGGGCAGCTCGTCGCGGACCTTCTCCTCCACGAACAGCGGGGTCTCGTCGATGTTCAGTCGTACGTAGAGGGCGATACCGATCAGCGCGCTGCTGATCAGGAAAGGCACCCGCCATCCCCACTCCATGAACGCGGCGCTCTTCTCACCCATGGTGAGGTTGACGGCGAGAAAGGTCAGGCTGGCCAGGATTCCGGCGGTGCCACCACCCAACAGGGTGAACATGCCGTACCAGCCGCGTTTGCCGGATGGCGCGTACTCGGCGCTGAGCAACACCGACCCCGCCCATTCGCCGCCCACCGCGAACCCTTGTAGCAACCGCAGAACGATGAGAATCAACGGCGCCGCGATGCCGATCGACGCTGTGCTGGGAACCATGCCCACACTCACGGTCGACGCGCCCATGATCAGCAGGGTGGCGACCAGGGTCTTCTTGCGGCCCAGCCGGTCCCCGAAGTATCCGAAGACGGCCGCGCCCAACGGGCGGGACAGGAATGCGGTCGCGAACGTCGCCATGGAGGCGACGGTGGCCAGCGTCGGGCCGAGGCGTGGGAAGAACACCGTGGGAAACACCAGGGCGGCCGCGGTCCCGTAGATCAGGAAGTCGTAGAACTCGATGGCCGAGCCCACGAGACAGGCCGCCGCTATCCGCCGCATGGGAGTGGTAGGCCGGTTCACGGTTACGACGGTAGGTGAAGCTGCACGGTCACGCTCCTCGCTGAAGCTGGCAACTTGCTGCGCGTCAGCCCTCGGCAAGCAGCTGCTTTTTGAGCACCTTGCCCATCGCGTTGCGGGGCAGCGTGTCGACGAGGCGCACCTGGCGGGGCCGTTTGTGCACCGAAAGTTCTTGGGCGACGTGGTTGATCAGCTGGTCGGCGTTCAGGTCTTCCGCGCCGACGACGAACGCGACGATGCGCTGGCCCAGGTCTGGGTCCGGCAGGCCGACGACCGCGGCCTCCCGCACCCCGGGGTGCCCGAGCAGCGCCGTCTCGATTTCGCCTGCGCCGATCCGGTAGCCGCCGGACTTGATCAGGTCGACCGACTCGCGGCCCACGATGCGGTGCATGCCCCCGCCGTCGATGACGGCGACATCGCCGGTGCGATACCAGCCGTCGGCGTCGAACGCCTCGGCGGTGGCCTCGGGGCGGTTCAGGTAGCCGTCGAACATCATCGGACCCCGAACCTCGAGCTTGCCAACGGTTTCCCCGTCGTGCGGCACCTCGCCACCCGTGTCGTCCAGCAGCCTGGTTTGCACGCCGGTGAGCGGTAGGCCCACCCAGCCGGCGCGTCGCTCGCCGTCCGCGCGGGTCGACAGCGTGATCAGCGATTCGGACGCGCCGTACCGTTCGATGGGCCGGTGTCCGGTGAGCCGGGCCAGCCCCTCGAACACCGGCACCGGCAGCGGCGCGCTCCCGGACACCAGCAGCCGCGCCGGGCGCAGGGCGCGGGCAGCGGCCTCGTCGGCCACCACCCGCGACCACACCGTCGGGACGCCGAAATACAGCGTGCCCCCGGACTCCGAGCAAGCCTGCGCGTAGCCCGCCGGCGTCGGTTTTCCGGTGTGCACGAAGCGATTTCCCACCCGGAGCGACCCGAGCAGTCCCAGCACCAGCCCGTGCACGTGGAACAGCGGCAGCCCGTGCACCAACACGTCGTCGGCCGTCCACTGCCAGGCCTGCGCCAGGGCGTCGAGGTCGGCCGCGATCGCGCGGCGGCTCAGAACCACGCCTTTGGGCAGGCCGGTCGTGCCGGAGGTGTAGATGATCATCGCGGTCGCGTCGGGCGACGGCTCGGCGTAGCGGTGCCAGGACCGGGCGTGTAATCGCACCGGGATGTGCGGCAGTCCCTCCAGCTCGTCCGGGACGGGGCCCAGCCAGGCCTGCACTCCCGAATCGGTGAGCATGTGCCGGCGTTCGGCCGCACCCACGTCGGCGGGCACCGGGACGAAGGGCACGCCGGCGATCAGACAGCCGGTCACCGCGAGCACCGTCGCAGCGGTGGGCGTGGCCAGGACTGCGACCCGGTTCGCGCCGGCGACCCGCTCGGCTACCGATGTGGCGGCGCCGACCAGATCGCTACGACTCAACACGGCGCCGTCGATGCGTACCGCGTCGGCGATGTCGGTGGCGGTGACCGCCGCGGGATTCAGGGACGCCAGCAGCACGTCAGCAGGCTACCCGGCGGCCGCTTGGTCAGTCCCGCTCGTCCCAGATCTTCATCAAGGTGGACAAGATCTCCTCACCGCGCCCCAGCCCGCCGAGGTGGCTCTCGCCGTGCAACACGAACAGTTCCGCGTCGGGCAGCAACGACACGACGTGCTCACCGTGCGCGAACGGGACGATGTGGTCGCTGTCGCCATGCCACCAGCGCACCGGGACCTTGACCTCGTCGAGCCGGAATCCCCAGTCCTGGGTGAACAGGATGACGTCGTTGAACGGGGCCGCCAGCTGCTTGCGGCTGCCGTTGAGCAGGTCGTCGAGGAACATCGCCCCGAACTCGGGCCGGGTCAGCAGGCGCCGGTCGCCTTCGGGGGATATCGCCGCGTACAGGTACAGCGCGGGATTGGCGACCGGACGGATCGCCCGCACCACCAGGCTCGCGCCGATCCGCAGCGGGTCACCGCCAAGCCGCAGCAGCGGCGCCACCCGCTTGCCCAGGTTCATCAGGCCGCTGGTGATCCCCTCGTCGCCCAGGAAAGGCGCGACCCCACCGAGCACGCCGGCCGCCACCACCCTCTCGTGCAGCACCGCAGCCGACGCGAGGGCGTACGGACCGCCCCCGGACAGGCCGATGACGGCCATGTCGTCGATGCCGAGCGTGTCCGCGATCGTCCGCAGGTCATCGGCGAACGCCCGGATGTTCTCGTAGCGATGGGGCGTCGACGAACCGATGCCGGGGCGGTCCAGGCCGATCAGGCGGATGTTGTGCTGCTCGGCGTAGACCCGGGCCTCGACCGGGATCTGCCGGCGAGCGCCGGGGGTGCCGTGCAGCCAGAACATCGCGCGCCCCTGCGGGTCGCCGAACTCTGCGAAACCGATCTGGCGGTCCTCGCCGACGGCAACGTTTCCTTCGAGCTTGGGGCGGGCGATCTCGATGACCATGCCAGCAGCCTCGCATGTGACAAGCCGTTTACCAAAGGCTCACGGGTCAGGCGTTGAGCGGCCGCTCCCCGATCACCCGTTCGGCCCGCAGGCTCGCGAGCTCGTCCGTGGACAGGCCCAGCCCGCCCAGGATGTCGTCGTTGTGCTGACCCAGCGTCGGCGGGCCGGTGCGGTGGTGGCGGGGCGGTCCGGGAGTGATGCGAAACGGCCAGCCGGGAAAGCGGTGCGGCCCGGTGATCGGGTGGGCCAGCTCCTCGTAGTAGCCGCGCGCGTCGAGCTGGGCCCCGATCAGGTCGCGGTCGTACATGTGATCGCCGGTGATCACCTGCTCGGCCGGGATGCCTTGCTTTTGAAGGGTTTCCACGACCGCCTCAGGCGGCTGCGTGCGTGTCCACGCGGAGACCAGCTCGTCGAACAGGTCATGGTCAAGCCGCCCGTCGTCGGGCAGCGACAGCGCGACCCATCGGCCGTCCTCGGCGGTCGGGTAGACGCCCTGCAGGTAGCCGCGCCGCCTGTTGCCCTCCCGCGGACGCACGACGCCGTTCATCGAGTACTCGATCACCGGTTCGGCGGTCACGCAGGCGGTG
>NZ_LZKH01000156.1:0-4982 GCF_001672745.1 Mycobacterium sp. E1386 | reverse complement strand
CCACCGCCCTTGTTACGGCGCTGACGGAGCGACCCGGTCGCCGATCCGGGGTGGTCGGGCCGGCCGGACAACCGCGGACCGGTGATGGCGAAGACCACGCCGCCGAACATCACGATGAATCCGAAGACACTGAGAATCGGGAAGTTTCCGATCATGGTGGCCTTGAAGGCCACGCCGGAAACCAGCATCGCCAGGCCGATGACGAACAACGCCGCGCCCTGCAGGCGGCGGCGCGCGGTGGGTGCACGGAACCCTCCGCCGCGGACGCTCGACGCGAATTTGGGATCTTCGGCGTAGAGAGCGCTCTCGATCTGATCGAGCATCCGCTGCTCATGATCGGAGAGTGGCATTCGTCCCTCCTTGCCGACAGTTTGACGCGTAACTATCGATAGCACGCGGATGCCCGTTGCGAGGGCAACTAATTGAATGATACGAGGTCAATCTGCGCCTTACCACTGGTTCGGTGGCGATTCTATCCTGGCCGGGGCTTGGCACCGATAGGAATCGGAACGGCCGTGCGCTACAACCGGCTTCCCCACCCGGTGTCCCTCGTGGGTTCGTTGCCGCGACCGCTCGCCAGACGACCTCGCCCGGGTCCGATAATGGCGATGACGGCGCGGGCCGCGCGGACACGCGAGACCGAAGCGCCGGAGCACAGGACGAGGAGGACACCGCAACTTGGCGATATTCCTCATCGATCTGCCACCCACCGATATGGAGCGCCGTCTCGGTGACGCCCTGAAGGTGTACGTCGACGCGATGCGCTACCCGCGGGGCACCGAAAACCAGCGCGCCGCGATGTGGCTCGAGCACATCCGCCGGCCAGGGTGGCAAGGGGTGGGCGTCGTGGATGCCGAGCTGGGCGGCGACGCGGACGCCCCGATACCGCCGGCTGCCGAACTGAGCAAGGCGCCGTTGCTCGGCGTGGCCTACGGCTATCCCGGGGCCCCCGGGCAGTGGTGGCAGCAGCAGGTCGTCGTCGGCCTGCAACGCGGCGGCCTGCCGCCTCAGCAGATCGCCGGCCTGATGAACAGCTATTTCGAGTTGACCGAGCTGCACATCCATCCCCGCGCGCAGGGCCGCGGCCTCGGCGAGGCGCTGGCCCGGCGGCTCCTGGCCGGCCGGGCCGAAGAGAATGTCCTGCTGTCCACGCCGGAGACCAACGGTGAGCCCAATCGGGCCTGGCGGTTGTACCGGCGGCTGGGCTTCACCGACCTCATCCGCGGCTACCACTTCGCAGGCGACCCACGAGCATTCGCGATCCTGGGCCGCAAGCTGCCGCTGTGAGCGCAGGCTCGAGGGCGCTCCCGGGCGAACGCGTCAAAGGGGCGCACCCGATCTGGCACGATGACCTGGTGCGCGCCAGCCATGCCCCGCCCCGAACCCGTGGATTCACCGCTCGGCGGCGCCGGTTAGTCGCCATCGCGATGCTGCTCATGCTGGTGCCGCTGGCCACCGGGTGCCTGCGGGTCAGGGCGTCGCTCACGATCTCACCCGATGACCTGGTGTCCGGCGAGATCGTCGCCGCCGCGAAACCCAAGACGCCCAAGGACACCGGGCCCCAACTCGACAGCAACAACCTGCCGTTCAGCCAGAAGGTGGCGGTGTCGAACTACGACAGCGACGGTTATGTGGGATCGCAGGCGGTGTTCTCAGACCTGACCTTCGCCGAGCTGCCGCAGCTGGCCAACATGAACTCCGACGCGCAGGGCGTGAACCTCACACTGCGCCGGAACGGCAACCTGGTGATCCTCGAGGGCCGCGCGGACCTGACCTCCGTGACCGATCCCGAAGCCGAGGTCGAGCTGACCGTCGCCTTCCCCGGCGTGGTGACCTCCACCAACGGCGACCGGGTCGAGTCCACGGTGGTCTCCTGGAAGCTCAAACCGGGCGTCGTGAGCACCATGACCGCCCAGGCCCGCTACACCGACCCGAACACGCGGTCCCTGACCGGGGCGGGCGTGTGGCTGGGCATCGCGTCGTTCGCCGCGGCCGGCGTCGTCGCCCTGCTGGCCTGGATGAACCGCGACCGTTCGCCGCGGTTCACCGCACCCCGCGACCAGCCGCCGAGCTAGACCCCCGGGCCCGGTGACCAGTACGCCAGCATCTCCGCGAACGTCTGGAAGGCGGGCCCCGACACCCCGTAGGTCGCCTCGAGGTGGATGCTCAGCGGGAAACCCAGCTCGGCCACCCCGTCGATCACGCGCTGGTACAGGTCGACCATGAGCCGGCGCTTCTGGGGCGGTTCGCTGGCGGCCAACCGCTTGACGAACTCCTGCTCCTCGGCGACCACCTGGTTGCCCGGGTCCTGAATCAGCCAGTTGATCAGGCCGACCCGGCTCTCCATCTTCGGGACGAAACCGAACGACAGCAGGATCTCCGGCCGGTGATCGGTGTTCTTGGCGAATTCGCGCAGGAACCCCACGATCGCGTCGGAGTACAGCAGCTGGGTCATGCCGTAGGTCGCGCCCTGGTCGCACTTGAAGTTGAACCGCCCGTGCTCACCCTCGCGGGTGGGAATCAGGATCACGCCGCGGTTGGGCACCAGCTCGCGATAGATCGACAGGGCGTCGGTGGGCGCGACACCGGAGCCCTCCCCGTCGTTCATGGTGCGCGGGACCCCGACGAAAACCACGCCCTCCATCCCGGCCGCGCGCAGATCGGTCAACCGCCGCCGCAGCGTAGGCTCGTCGGAGAAGGCGGTGACCTGCGTGCACAGGCCGTGGATCCCCGGCAGCTCGGGCTTGACGATCGACCAGAAATCCAGCACGTCCAGCTTGGGTTTCATCGTGATGGGACGGTCGTCGTCCTCGGCGATGATGCCCGGGATCATCACGTGCCGGAGCCGGTCGTCCAAACCCGATTCGGCCGAGTACTGCACCACCTTTCGCGCGTCTTCGAGCGCCCGCTCCCGGCCTTCATCGGCGTTGGGCGGCACCAACTCGAGCGCAATGGTGTTGAGGGTCACGCGGCTTCTCTCCATCCGACGAATGCTTGGGGCATCACCCGGCCGCACACCAGCGGGCGGCCCCGACACCCCAGCCAGCATAGGCGTGGGGGTACCACCCGCTTTCGGGGGAATAGTGAGCCAGTCGAAGCAACCGCGGTCCCCCACCCGCGCGAGGTTGCAAGGATCCCCGGCGCCGCGCCGAATACACTGATCGGGCCTGCCGCACACGCAGACACGTCGACGGAGAAAGGGGCGCCGCGCTGAGCCTGAAAGCTTCAGAAGCAGCGGCAACCGTCGAGTTGACCCGCGCCATCACCGATCGACTGCGGCAGTACTTGCACGACCGGCGCGCCGACACCGCCTACATCGGCGGCGAGTACGAAGACCTCGTCGCCGCCCTCGAAGATTTCGTGCTCAACGGGGGCAAGCGGCTGCGGCCCGCCTTCGCCTACTGGGGCTGGCGCGCCGTGGCGACCGGAGAACCCGATTCCGAAGCGCTGCTGCTGTTTTCCGCGCTGGAGCTGCTGCACGCCTGCGCGCTGGTCCATGACGATGTGATCGACGACTCCTCCACCCGGCGCGGCCGGCCGACCGCTCATGTCCGGTTCGCGGAGCTGCACCGCAATCGGCAGTGGCGCGGCTCCCCGGAGCGGTTCGGCATGTCGGCCGCCATCCTGCTCGGCGACCTCGCGCTGTCCTGGGCCGACGACATCGTTTTCCGCGTGGGCCTGTCACCGGAGGCCGCGCGGCGCGTCCAGCGGGTGTGGGCCGAGATCCGCACCGAGGTGCTGGGCGGTCAATACCTGGACATCGTCGCCGAGGCCAGCGCCGCCGAATCGATCGCGTCCGCGATGAACGTCGACACTTACAAGACGGCCTGCTATACCGTTACGCGACCGCTGCAGCTGGGGGCGGCCGCCGCGGCCGACCGGCCCGACGTGCAGGACGTCTTCGGCCGATTCGGGACGGACCTCGGGGTGGCGTTCCAACTCCGTGATGACGTGCTGGGCGTGTTCGGGGACCCGGCGGTGACCGGCAAGCCGTCGGGCGACGACTTGCGTTCGGGTAAGCGCACCGTGCTGCTGGCCGAGGCGCTGGAGTTGGCGGACAGGTCGGATCCGTTGGCGGCCAACCTTTTACGTGACTCGATCGGCGCGCAGCTGACCGACGCCGAAGTGGACCGGCTGCGTGAGGTCATCGATTCGGTGGGCGCGCTGGCCGCGGCCGAGCGACGCATCGCCGAGCTGACGCAACGGGCGCTGGCCGCACTGGCGGCCGCGCCCATCGACGCGGCGGCCAAGGCCGGGTTGTCCGAGCTGGCCAGGATGGCCACCGACCGGTCCGCCTGAGCCGATGACGACGCCGACGCACACCCCGCCGTCCGACACGCCGGCAACGGAACCGCCTGGCGGTGGCTGGTTTTCGCGGTTGCGCGCATTCACCGGCGCCCCGGAGTCGCGGCCGGCGAAGCTGGGGATGCTCGGTTCGATCCTGATCACCGTGGGCGGCCTGGGCGCGGGCAGCACCCGGCAACACGACCCGCTGCTGGAGTCGATCCATATGTCCTGGCTGCGTTTCGGCCACGGCCTGGTGTTGTCGTCGGTGGTGTTGTGGACCGGCGTGGGTCTCATGCTGATCGCATGGCTGGGGCTGGGCCGCCGCGCGCTGGCCGGCGAAATGTCCGAGTTCGCGATGAAGGTCACCACCGCCTTCTGGCTGGCGCCGCTGCTGCTGTCGGTGCCCGTCTTCAGCCGGGACACCTATTCGTATCTGGCCCAGGGCGCCCTGCTGCGCGACGGCCTGGATCCCTACGCCGTCGGGCCGGTCGCCAACCCGAACAACCTGCTGGACAACGTAAGTCCGATCTGGACGATCACCACCGCCCCCTACGGCCCGGCGTTCATTCTGGTGGCCAAGCTCGTCACGATGCTCGTCGGCAACAACGTGGTGACCGGAACGGCGCTGCTGCGGCTGTGCATGCTGCCGGGGCTGGCCCTGCTGATTTGGGCCACCCCGCGATTGGCCCGCCACC
>NZ_LZKH01000155.1:0-8785 GCF_001672745.1 Mycobacterium sp. E1386 | reverse complement strand
GCCTGGGTGTGCATCGGCGCGAGCGTGCTCGGCGTGGTGCTGTTGATCATCGACGCGTTGCAGGAGCGGCAGCGGCGCGACGCGGGCGGCGCGGCCCAGCAGGAGGACGAGGCTCAGGCCGAGGCCGGCGACGAGCCGGTCGACTACCCCGAGGACGCGCCGCACGAACCGGGCGGAGCTGACGCGGAGGCGACCGAACAGTCCGCGGTGTCGGCCGAGGGCCATGGCGACGAGGCCGCCAAGTAGCACTCAGCCGGTGGGTGTGGCGAGCGTCTCGCGCACCTCGTCGTCGCTGACCTGGTGAAAATCGCCGTACACCTGGCCGACGGCTTCGAATCCGGGCGGCATCGTCACGCATACCACCTCGTCGGCCTCGAGCCCGAGCTCGCGGCAGGTCGACGGCGGTCCTACCGGAACCGCGACAATTATCTTTTTGGGCGTCGAGCCGGCCCTGCCGGCTCGCACCGCTCGGACGGCGGCCAGCATGCTGGCGCCGGTGGCGATCCCGTCGTCCACCAGGATCACCACCTTGCCGCGGGGGTCGGACACCGGACGCCCGCCCCGATACGCGTTCTCGCGGCGGGCGAGTTCCGTTGTCTCGCTCTCGATCACGTCGCGTACTTCTTCGTCGGTGATGCGCAAGCTGGAAACGACGTCGTCGTTCATCACCAGGCCGCCGCCGCTGGCCACCGCGCCCATCGCGAGCTCCGACCAGCGCGGCACCCCGAGCTTGCGGACCAGGAACACATCCAGGGGGGCGTGCAGCGCCGCGGCGATCTCCCACGCCACCGGGACGCCGCCGCGGGCCAACCCGAAGACCAGCACGTCATCCCTGTCGCGGTAGGACATCAGCTGCTCGGCCAGCGCGTGACCGGCCTCGCGACGGTCACGGAACGTGCGCGTCGCAGTGCGCCGGAGGAATCCATTGGGTGTCATCGGTCGCATTCCACCCTACGGGCTTTCGTGGCGGCCGCGCCGGTCAGCGAACCCCGGTTTCTCCCGGGGCGTTCTGGCTCGCATTCGAGGCCGGCGCTGTCACGAGATGCTCGAACGTACCGGTCACGTCCAGGATGCGATCGAGGAATCGCGGCCGGTGGTCAAGGTGCAGGCGCACACCCGCCTGACAGCTGTGGCGATGCACGAGGAGGAGGGCGGACAGGCCCGCGGAATCGCAGAAGGCCAGTCCGGAGAGGTCGAGATGCAGGTCTGCCAGGGCGGGGTGGCGGCCGAGTAGTTGACCGGCGGCGTCGACCATGGCGTCGACGGTTTCGTAGACCAGGTCGCCGGAGACCTGTACGCACGCCGATCTTTCCGTCGTGGCGACGCTCAGGAACAGGTTCATCGTGACGCTCCCGGGCCGGCGACGGTGGCGAGGGCATCGTTTGCTACCCGCAGCAGGCGCTGGCTGCGTGGGAACTCCTTGAGTTGCGCGTCCAGCAAATCCAACGCGGGGTGAAGCGATGCCGCGGGAACGCCCCGGGCGGCGAGAATGTCGGCGGTCCAGGTGACGAAGTCGGCGAACAACGCGTCGTCGTCGGTGTACAGGCCGACGGTGAGGAAGTCGACGATGTGCGCGACGTCCTCGACGGTGTGCTGGCGCTGCGGTGTGGAGTAGGCGCGCATGGCGGGAAAGCGGTCCTCCAAATCGGCGACGGTGGACTTGACAAGCTGACCCGCGCTCCGGCTCACCATGGTGTACTCCTGGTCGGCCAGATGTGGCAGGTCATCGACCGGCTGTCGGCTGAAAGTGCGCCGAACGGCGGGGAATTCGCGGCGCAGGCGTTCGTCGGCGGTCCGCGCGTCGGGCGCCCACGCGTCGGCCCCCAGCTGCCTGGCGAAACGGCCGTCGCGGCCGAAGGCGGCCCCGCCGGCCAGGACGGGGAAACCGGCGGACTGGCACGCGATGATCGCGGCGTGCGCGTTGGGCAGCCGGGTGGGGATCGAGCAGGAGAGCGCCACGACGTCCGGTCCGTGCTGGTGCAGGTGGGCGATCAGGTGCGGGGTCGGGACCTGCGCCCCGAGGAAGTCGACGTGCCAGCCGCGCAGTCGCAGCACCTCTGCCAGCAGCCGGGCGGGCAAAGCGTGCCATTCGCCGTCCACGCACGCGAGAGTGACCCGGCCGCCGTGGGCGGGTACTTTGCCGG
The DNA here is from genome assembly GCF_001672745.1 of Mycobacterium sp. E1386. Classification (NCBI taxonomy): domain Bacteria; kingdom Bacillati; phylum Actinomycetota; class Actinomycetes; order Mycobacteriales; family Mycobacteriaceae; genus Mycobacterium; species Mycobacterium sp. E1386. Next base: position 6,641 of record NZ_LZKH01000155.1, on the reverse strand, counting down.
CGGGGTGGTGAGCCAGCGCGGCGATGACGCGGTCGTTGATGGCCGTGGCCGCGTGCTCCTGCGCGACGCTGATGCGGTTGGCGGCCCATTCGGTGCCCACCTTGTGCTGGATGGGAGCGATCACCTCCAGCAGCACGTCCTCGGGCGTCATGCCCGCATCCATCGCGGCGAACACGGTGGCTGCCGCCGCGTACTCGTCGCGGTTGGCGAGGGCCCCCCAGAGCCGCTCGCGGATCACGAGTTCCTCGCCGGCACCGGTCGCGCGTGCGGCGGTCGCATCGGTGTCGTAGGACCTCATGCCACGTACCTGCCGCGGGTGTGGCCGTCGACGGCGCTGAGGTGGGTGCGCTGCGGGGCGGTGATGGCGACGACCGCGATGTCGTCGTGCACGCGTTGCCCCACCCACTGCGCGGCCAGCATCAGGACGCGTTCGACGACGGCTTCGGCCGGCATGCCCGCGCATCCGGTCAGTGCGGCCGCCAGGCGCTCCTCGCCGAAGAAGTCATCGCCGAGCGGACCACCGCGGGCCTCGGTGATGCCGTCGGTGTACAGCACGCACGTCTCGCCCGGCGCCAGCGAAGTCTCGAACGACTGCACGGTGATGCGCTCCAGCGCGCCGACCAGCGTGCCCTTGGTGTCGGCCTCTTCCACCTGCCCGTTGTCGCGCACGATCAACGGCGGCGGATGCCCGGCGCAGGTCAACCGCAGCACCACCTGACCGTCCCGGTAGGCGACCGAGGCCAGGACCAACGTGGCGAACCGGGTGTGATCCGACGACAACATGGCGCGGTTGAGCAGCGTGAGCACACCCTCGTGGTCCTGCGCCAGCGGCGTCAGGGCCTGCAGCGTGTTGCGGATCTTGCCGGTCATCACCGCGGCTTCCAGCCCCTTGCCGCACACGTCGCCCAGCACCACCAGCGTCTCGTCCTCGGGCCGCGCCGCGGGATGGAAGTCGTAGAAGTCGCCGCCGACCACCTCGTAATCCTTCGAAGCCCGGTAGCCGCCAGCGAATTCGATGCCGTGCAGGCCGTGCAGCGGGGGAGGCAACAGGTCACGCATCAGGGTGCGGGTGATGGCGGCCTGTTCGGCATAGAGGCGTGCGGCGGACAACGCCGCCCCGGCGCGCGCGGCGAACAGGCCGGCGAAGAGTTCTTCGTCCGCGCTGTACCCCGGGCGATCGATGCGCCGAAGCAACACCAAAGCCCCCGCCGAAACCCCGTGCCCGGGCAGCGTCAGGATCATCACGGATCCCACTGGACCCGAGAAGTGTTGCGGCACAAGCCAATCCGGGACCGTCACGGGATCGATCCAGCCCGAGGATACCGGCGGGAATCCGTGCAGCGCCTCGCTCAAACCCGCCACCGTCGCCGGGTCGGCGCCGACACTGCACTGCTCCACGGGCCCCGCCGCACTGCTGTAGAAGACCGGCAGCCGCCGGCCGTGGCCCGCGGGAGCCACCAGCACCGCCGCGTCCGCCAGGTGCCGGGCGGCCATCTGCACCGTCGCTTCCCGGCAGCGGTCGACGTTGAGCGACGCGGTCAACACCGAAGACGCCTCGAGCAGGATCGCCGTGCGTTCCTGCTCGCGCGCCAGCGCTTCTTGCGCCTCCCGTAACAACTGGCCGGTGTCCTCGACCAGCGACCACGCCACCTCGCCGCTGGGCAGCACCGCTGCGTGCGCGTCGAATTTTCGACCCCCCACGCTTCCCGAGACGACGGAGGCGTTTCGATCGACCGCGCCGGGTTCAACTTGGACGAGGCGGTGGTGTGCGCGCGACAGCCAGTCGACGGACTCGTTGATCTGGCCGCCCTGCGTCGCGCCCGGCAGCAGGGACTGCGCCGACCCGCTCAGCGCCCGCACGATTCCCTCGCGGTCGATGACCAGCGTGGGGCACGGCACGGCCGCCCACAAAGCGTCGAGGTCGATCTCGACGCCTATGTGGGCACCATCATGCATGCGGTTGACCTGTCAACGCGGAAAGTTGATCTTGCTGACGTTACGCCGGCTCTAGGCGTACTGGGTTGGGGGAGAAGATCGTTCGTACTGGCCATGCGTCGAACGTGCAGAGAAGAGGCCTTTTCTCGACCCCGATAGCAATAACTCTATCAACACGGCCGGCGCTCCCGAGCTCCGACGCGAGAAGCGGCCCTGCGCCATGCGTGTCCGAGGGGGGACTTGAACCCCCACGCCCATTAGTAGGGCACTAGCACCTCAAGCTAGCGCGTCTGCCATTCCGCCACTCGGACAAGACCAACGAGAGTTGGCAGCTAAGGCTATCGGATTGTCTCACGCGCTCCCAACCCAGCCGGGCCGCTGAGCACCGCGCCCGGCGGCCCCGGCAATGGTAGGAAAGGTGGTTGTGACCGCCCAGACCGAGTTCCCGACCGGCCCAAGTGACGACGTCGTCGAGGTCGTCAGCAGGCTGATCCGGTTCGACACCACCAACACCGGCGAACCGGAGACCACGCGGGGCGAGGCCGAGTGCGCGCAGTGGGTCGCCGAGCAGCTGGCCCAGGTCGGCTACGCGCCCCAATATGTGGAGTCGGGGGCCCCGGGCCGCGGCAACGTGATCGCCCGCCTCGCGGGCGCCGACAGTTCGCGCGGCGCGCTGCTGATCCATGGGCACCTCGACGTGGTGCCGGCCGAGCCGGCCGAGTGGAGCGTGCACCCGTTTTCGGGTGCGGTCAAGGAAGGCTTCGTATGGGGCCGCGGCGCGGTCGACATGAAGGACATGGTCGGCATGATGATCGTGGTGGCCCGGCGGTTGAAGCAGGCGGGGATCGTGCCGCCGCGGGACCTGGTGTTCGCCTTCCTCGCCGACGAGGAACACGGCGGCACCTTCGGGGCGCAATGGCTGGTCGACAACCGGCCCGACCTGTTCGAAGGCGTCACGGAGGCGATCGGAGAAGTGGGCGGCTTCTCGTTGACCGTGCCCCGCCGCGACGGCGGCGAACGCCGGCTCTATTTGATCGAGACCGCCGAGAAGGGCTTGTCCTGGATGCGGCTGACCGCCCGCGGGCCGGCCGGACACGGATCGATGGTGCATGACCGCAACGCCGTCACCGCCGTCGCGGAGGCGGTCGCCCGGTTGGGCCGGCACCAGTTTCCCCTCGTGGTGACCGACACCGTCGCCCAGTTCCTGGCGGCGGTCAGTGAGGAGACCGGGCTGACGTTCGACGTCGAGTCGGGCGACCTGGCGGGGGCGGTCGAAAAGCTCGGCCCGATGGCCCGCATGCTCAAGGCCGTGCTGCACGACACCGCGAACCCGACGATGCTCAAGGCGGGGTACAAGGCGAACGTCGTCCCGGCCGTCGCGGAAGCGGTGGTCGACTGCCGAATCCTGCCGGGCCGCAAGGAGGCGTTCGAGGCCGAGGTCGACGAACTGCTCGGACCGGACGTCACGCGGGAATGGATCAAGGACTTCTCGTCGTATGAGACGAGCTTCGACGGCGATCTGGTGGACGCCATGAACGCGGCCGTGCTGGCCCTCGACCCGGACGGCCGCACGGTGCCCTATATGCTCTCCGGTGGTACCGACGCAAAATCGTTCGCGCGCTTGGGTATTCGTTGTTTCGGTTTCAGCCCGCTGCGGTTGCCGCCGGACCTCGATTTCACCGCGTTGTTCCATGGTGTCGACGAGCGGGTACCCGTTGACGCGCTGAGGTTCGGCACCGAGGTGCTGGCACACTTCCTGACACACTGCTGAAAGACACGACACGTAACGAGAGGATCGCTCATGAGCACCGCGCCCGACCCGTACGCCGCGCTGCCGCAGCTGCCGACGTTCACCCTGACGTCGGACTCGATCACCGACGGCCAGTCGCTGGCCAAGCCACAGGTCAGCGGGATCATGGGCGCGGGCGGAGAAGATGTCAGCCCGCAGTTGAGCTGGTCGGGGTTCCCGGGGGAGACCCGTAGCTTCGCCGTCACCGTCTACGACCCCGATGCGCCGACGGCCTCGGGATTCTGGCACTGGGCGGTGGCCAACCTGCCGGCCGACGTCACCGAACTGCCCGCGGGCGCGGGGGACGGCAGCGACCTGCCCGGTGACGCCCTGACTCTCGTCAACGACGCCGGGATGCGCCGCTACATCGGTGCCGCGCCGCCGCCCGGGCACGGGCCGCACCGCTACTACATCGCGGTGCACGCCGTGGACGTCGACAAGCTGGACCTCGGCGAGGACGCCAGCCCGGCGTACCTCGGCTTCAACCTGTTCCAGCACGCGATCGCGCGCGCCGTTATTCACGGCATCTACGAACAGAAGTAGCCGCTCGTCCTACCCCGGCCGGCTGTCGGTGTGCGGTCGCTTAGCCCGCCGGGCCACCGGACCTCGGCGCAGCCGAGCCAACGGCATCGCTGATCGAATCGAACCCGCCCTCGCGCAGCCGGCGGGCGATGCCGTCGTGAATGTGCTTGGGCCACAAGCCTCCTCCGTAGATGAAGCCGGTATAGCCCTGCAGCAGCGACGCGCCCGCGGTGATGCGCTCCCACGCGTCGTCGGCCGTCTCGATGCCGCCGACGCTGATCAGCACCAGCCGGTCGCCGACCCGCCCGTAGAGCCGCCGCAACACCTCGGCGGCGCGGCGTGCCACCGGCGGCCCGGAAATGCCGCCGGGTCCCAGCGCGTCGACCCCCGGCGTCCGAAGGCCCGCACGCGACACGGTGGTGTTGGTGGCGACGATCCCGGCCACGCCCAGCTCGACGGCCAGGTCGGCGACGTCGTCGAGGTCGGCGTCGGAAAGATCGGGCGCGATCTTGACCAACACCGGCTTCGAGGTCTCGGCGAGGACGGCCGACAGGATGGGCCGCAGCGACTCGACGGCCTGCAGGTCGCGCAGTCCGGGCGTGTTCGGCGAGCTGACGTTGACCACCAGGTAGGACGCCAGCGGCCCGACCAGGCGGGCGCTGGCCCGGTAGTCGTCGACAGCGTCGGCGGCCGGTGTGGACTTCGTCTTGCCGATGTTGACCCCGATCGGAATGTCGGGCCGGTGACGCGCGAGCTGGATCGCCAGCGCGCCGGCGCCGAGGTTGTTGAAGCCCATCCGGTTCAACAGGGCGCGGTCGGCGGGCAGCCGGAACATGCGCGGGGGCGGGTTGCCGGGCTGTGCGTTCGCGGTGACCGTGCCGACCTCGGCGTAGCCGAACCCCAGCGCGCCCCAGGTCATTAACCCCTTGCCGTCCTTGTCGAAGCCGGCCGCCAGCCCGAGCGGCCCCGGGAAGCGCACCCCGAACACCGTGCTCGCCAGCACCGGATCGGTGGGGCCGAACATCCGGTGCAACAGCCGCCGCGCTAGGGCGACGGCGGTGGCGCCGCGCAGCACCCCGAAGACCAGCGTGTGGATGCGCTCGGGCGGAACCAGGAAGAACAGCCGTCGCACCAGGCGGTACAAACCGCCTTCGCGCGGTTGGGTCACCGTCACAGTTCCGGTTGGTCAGGCCGCCGGTTGTTCAGCCGAGACTTCTTGCGGCGCAACAACACTCGTCGGCTGCCGTCGTTGTAAAGGCGCACCCGGGTCAGCTCCCAGCCCCGGTACTCGGCCTCGATGGACAACCGGATCGACGCGCTGAGGCGGGTCACCTCGGGCGGCAGGCGCAGCGGCACCCACTCGTATTCGTCGGACAGCTCGGTGTCCCAGCCCGCGGGCAACTGACTTCGGCGCGGCGCGGTCAACGCTTACCCGCCGCGTGTTCGATGACCTGAACCCCCGCACCGGACCCCGACACCACGTACAAGGTGTCTGACGCTTCGTCGAAGGCCAGTGAGTTCGGTTGCTGCACGGTCGGGTAACGCACCTTTTCGACGGGAATTCCGGTGGACAGATCGTAACCAACCACCATATTGGAAGCGGTCTGGGTTACCCAGCTCAACTCGCGGGATCCGGCCAGGCCGTACGGCGCCTGGGGCACCGGATAGGCCTGCCGCAAGATCAGCGGGTCGACGCCGTACACCAGCAGCTGGCCGCCCCGGGTGTCGGCGACCAGAACCCGGCCCCACGGGTCCGCGGCCATGGTGGTTGCGCCCTCGCCCGCCCGCAGCGCCTGGCGGGCTTGGCCGTCGGCGCCGATCGTCGTCACCGAGGTTTGCCCCCGGTCCAGGACCGCCGTCGTATTCCCTTGCGCGGCAAGCGCGTCGACGCGGGCGAAGATCTTGGTCCGGCTGCCGACGGTCGCGGTGTCGACGCTGCCCGGTGTCGGGGAGGCAAGGGTATAGACAGCCCCGTCGGCGCTGCCCAACACCAGTTTGCCATCGGCGCGCTGGGCGACCGCGGTGAAGTCGGCCTGCCCGGCGTCGGTGACGTTCACCTGCCTTGTACGGCCGGTGGTCAGGTCGACCACGACATAGCCGCCCCGGGCGGCCAGGAAGAGCGTGCCGTGGCCGTCGTCGGTCAGCGAGGTCGCCGGCCCCGGCAGGTCGATGACGCGCGGTGCGGCCTGCGGGTCACCGAAGACCGTGACGGTGGCAGGACCCGGCGGGGCGGCGGCGGGCGCCAGCACCGCCAGCTGCTGGGCGCCACCGTCGAACACCGCGGCCGTGGCGTGGGCGACCAGCGCGCGGACCACGCCGGCCGGGTTCTGCGACACCGGCGGCGACACGGCCGGCGCGGCCGGCTCGATGGTGGGCGGAGCCGATTTGAATGTAT
>NZ_LZKH01000154.1:0-41846 GCF_001672745.1 Mycobacterium sp. E1386 | reverse complement strand
ATGTCCACCACGCCCTTCATCAGCACCGCGAACACCGCCAGCAACGAACCGGCGACCGCGGCCAGCAACAGCGCGGCCACCGGACGGTCCGACCAGATCCGGGCGCCCAGCAACCCCAGGAGCAGCGGCGGACCCATCGCGATGGCGACGATCAGCCACACGTGCGGCGCCGCGCGTTGCTGGCCGCCGGTCGGATCGCCGACCGCGATCACGACCACCAAAGCCGCGGTCAGTAACACTGCCCACACCCACTCCGCGCGGGTGACGGGGTGGCGGCTCATCCGCGCGTAAATCGGCAGGGCGAACAGCAGCGCTGTCACCTGCAGCGACATCACCAACAGCACCGAGCCCTTGTCCAGGGCCGCAGCCAGCAAGATGTAGCTGGCGATGTCGCCGAGACCGCCCATCCACCACCGCGTGTCGCGCAACAACATGCCGAAGAGCGCCAGGTGGCCAACGGGTTTGTCGGTGACCTCCTGGGCGGATCGCTGACGGACCACGTTGCCGATCGCGGACGCCAGCGCGGCGCACAGGGCGAGAATCGCCGCCAAATCAGCCCTCGACATGCCACTAATCTAGTCGGGCCCCGGCAAACCGCCCGCCGAGCGCGGTTCAGAGCGGGAACGCGGTACCGGTGAGCTCTTCGGACAGGTCCCACAGCGCCAGCGCGGTGCCGGCCCGTTTGGCCGGCCAGTTACGCCAAGTCGGCTGGGTGCGGCCGTACAGACCGAAACGCGGGCCGACGAAGGTGTCGCCCGGCAGGTCCTGCGACACCGCGTACAGCGTCTGGCGGGCGCCGAAGTCGGCGTCGGTGGACACAATCCGGTCGACGGCCAACACCGCCGCGTCGCCCAGCTTTCGGCCGGAGTTGCCTTGCAGGTTCGTGTGCGACCAGCCGGGGTGGGCGGCCAGCGCGCGCAGCGAAGAACCGGCGGTGTCCAGACGCCGCTGCAGTTCGCTGGTGAACAGCAGATTGGCGAGCTTGGACTGGCTGTACGCCAGCCACGCCGAATACGGGCGGGACTTCCAGTTCAGGTCTTTGAGGCTGATGTAACCGAAGTGGTGCATCAGCGAGGACACCGTCACCACCCGGTCGGTCAGCTTGGGCAGCAGCAGGTTGGTCAACGCGAAGTGGCCGAGGTGGTTGGTGCCGATCTGGCCTTCGAAACCGTCGGCGGTCACCGCATAGTTGGTGGCCATGATGCCGGCGTTGTTGACCAGCACGTCCAGCGTGGCCATTTCGTCTGCGAAGCGCCGCACCGAGCCCAGGTCCTGCAGGTCGAGCTGGCGCACCTCGACGTCGCCGGCCATCCGCTCGGCGGCGGACTTGCCCTTCTCCGTGTTGCGCACGGCCAGGACGACGCGGGCCCCGGCGCGCGCCAATTCGCGCGCCGTTACCTCGCCCAGGCCGGCGTTGGCCCCCGTGATCACGACGGTGCGTCCGGCGAACGAAGGCAGGTCTGCTGCGGTCCAACCAGGCATGCAGCCCACCCTAACTACGTGATCTCGATCGCCGTCCGGCCGCAGGTATCGTGCGTGGGATGGCCAGCGGAACCTCACCTGGACGTTACGGATGTATCTAGGGGTCATCGTCAATCCGCTCGCGCGCAGGAATCGTCGCGGGCGGGGTGACCGCGTCGCCGAGTTACGCCGCATCGTCGGCCCGTGGGGCGAGGTGCACGAAACCGCCTCGATCGAGGACCTCGGCAAGACCCTGGACCGGCTGCATCCCCGGGCGACTCACCTCGTCGGCGACGGCGGCGACGGCGCGCTGCACTGGTTGATCAACGAGATCGAGCGTTGCGAGAGTGACCCCGAGCGCTGGCCGACCTTCGTCCCCACCAACGGCGGCAGTGTCAACGCCGTCGCCCGCAAGGCGCGCGTCCGCGGCCGGCCCGATGCCATCATCCGATCGCTGGCGGCCGCCGCCGAGGCGGATCGGCCCCCGCCCGAGATGCGCCTTGACACCCTGCGGCTCGACGGTGAGACCGCCGACGGCGCCGCGTTCCATCGTCTGTGCTTCGGGCTGGCCGCCGGGGGCGTCGGGAACCGGTTCTACGACATGTATTACGGCAAGCCCGACCATGGTCGCGGGGAAGTCGTCCGGGTGATCGGTCGCTCGTTCCGCGACTACCTCGGTACCAAAGTCGGCCGTTCACAGAACTCCAATTACGCGTCCGTGCTGTTCGCCCCGACGCGCGCCCGGGTCGTCATCGACGGCGTGGAGGTTCCGACGCGAATGCACCGCGTGCTGCACGCCGGCGCCATCGACCTGCGCATCGGCGGGCCGTTCCGGCTCTTCCCGAAGGCCGAGAAGCCCGGCGCGTTGCACTTTCAGGCCGGCGAGGTGCGGCCCTCGCGAATCGTTGTGCAGCTACCCGCTGCGCTTACCAACGGCACGCTCAGGGGTCGCGGGGTGCGCGACGTCAATGGCCGCGAAATGGTCATCGAGGCCGACGGCGAGCCGCTCTCCCCGATCATCGACGGCGAACGGTTCGTCGGTATCACTCGGCTGGTGGCCCGCGCCGGGCCGCTCATCCGCGTCGCCCAGACCGGCTGACTCCGCATCTCAGTAGATCCGCACCGCTGACCCCGGACCGTGGCGGAAATCACTTGCCTGCGCCATCCGGAAGCCGAGGATTTCAAATCCTTTGGGTGCGGATGTCCCCTTTGCGATGGCGATACTAAATGTCGGCGGAATTGCGCACACATTCGAAGGCGAGAATTCAGGACTAACGCAAATCCGTATCTCAGTATTCGCGCGCATGCTGAGCGCTGGAGTAACCAAACCCACTGGTTAGACTGGCAACTGACATACTGAAGTCCGTAGTTGCGGACCTGGCTTCCGCGCAATACGCGATCCGAGATAAGCCTTTCCTGTGAAAGTAATGTGCAGCGCTGGAAAAGCCTCCGCCCGCTTTGCCTGGCATCCATTAGCGGCGCTACATTGGGCTTTATCGATTGATCCCAAAGTTCTTATCGCCCATAGTGACCCGGAAGGGGGTGGCTCCTGCGATGGAGACGCTCATTGATCACCTGCACATGCGGGAAGCGCTGACTCCGGACAAGACCCTCTTCCGGTTCGTCGACGACGAAGGTCGCGAGCAGGAGCACTACACCTACCAGAGTTTCGCCGAGCGGACGCGTGAGTTGGCCGCGTACCTGTCGGCGGAGGCCGGGCTGCGCCCCGGAGATCGCGCGCTGTTGGTCTACCCGCCGGGTCTGGAGATGGTCGCGGCGTTCTATGCGTGCGCCCGCCTTGGGGTGGTCGCCGTGCCGGTCAGCCCCCCGCTGCCGATGTCGTTCGAGTCGGGGCTGGCCAAACTGAGCTTCATCGCCCGCGACTGCCAGGCCAAGGCGGTGCTGTCGACCAAGCAGTTCGAGTACGACTACCGCCTGCTCCTCAACCACCTCGACGAGGGGTCACCCTGGCCGGACGCCCAGCGGCCCCCGGAACTGCCCTGGTACGGAACCGACGGCACGCAGGACTTCGGCGGCACGCCCGTGCCCGACACGCCTGGACCGGTGCTCTTCCTGCAGTACACGTCCGGCTCCACCAGCGACCCCAAGGGTGTGGTGGTCAGCCACGCCAACGTCATCGCCAACGCCTCGGCCTTTACGGGCGGCGAGGTGCTGGTCAGCTGGCTCCCGCAACACCACGACATGGGCCTGATCTCCGCGTACCTGTTCATCCTGCTGGTCGGCGGGACGACACACGCGATGTCCCCACTTGACTTCCTGAAGCGGCCGTCGGCCTGGCTGCGGCTCATCAGTGACGTGCGCGCCACCCACACGCCGGTGCCCAACTTCGCCCTCGAGTTGTGCCTGCGCGAGGACAAGCTGCCCACGTCTGAGCTCGCCGGGATCGACCTGAGCAGCCTGGAGAGCATCGTCGTCGGCGCGGAACCGCTGCGCGCCAGCACCTTTACCCGATTCCGGCAGCGTTTCGCCCCCTACGGCCTGGAGCCCAACGCGCTCACGGGTGCGTACGGCATGGCCGAGAACACCCTGATCGTCTCGCTTCGCGGGCGCCAGACGCTGGCGCTGAACAAGCGCGCGCTGGAGAACAACCTCGCGCGCGTCGAAAAGGCCCAGCCAGAGAACAGCAACCAGGCTCCGGTGGTGAGCTGCGGCAAGCCCATCGACGGCAACGTCGTCCGCATCGTCGATCCGGAATCCGGGCAGGCCCTCGGCGAGGGCCGGGTCGGCGAGGTCTGGCTGGACGGGCCGTCCAAAGGCGGCGGCTACTGGAACCGCCCGGAGCTGAGCGCGGAGGCCTTCGCGGCCCGCATCCCCGGCGACACCGAGCACACCTACCTGCGGACCGGCGATCTCGGCTTCCTCTACGAGGGCGAGCTGTTCGTCTGCGGCCGAAGCAAGGACCTGATCATCGTGCGCGGCGTCAACTGCTACCCCTCCGACATCGAGGGCATCGTGGAGCGGTCGGCCCCGGAGGTCCGCGGCGGCTGCGTCGCCGCCTTCTCGGTGGAGCACGACGAGCAGGAAGTGCTGACCGTGGTGGCCGAGGTCCGCGGAGAGCACGCGCTCCCCGACGGCAAGGCCCTGGCGCGGGCCGTCCGGCGGCACGGCCACATCGACCCGCACACCATTGCGTTCGTGCCGCCGCACAGCATCCCGAAGACCACGTCGGGCAAGATCAGGCGCTCGTCGACGCGCCAGCTCTGGCTGGACGGCAAGCTGCCCGTCCTGTCGACCTACACGCACCAGCCCCATGACCGGGCCGAGGTGAACCCCGGGCCGCTGGACCGGTTCCGCAACCTGATCGAGAGCTACGACCTGACCGGTGACGAGGACTGCTCCTTCGCGGACCTCGGCATCGACTCGCTGGCGCTCGCCGAACTGCGCGCCGACCTGCAGGCCCTGCTGGAAGAGCACGGCGCGGGGGAGCTGGCCGAGGAGGTCAACACGCGCCTGCTGCAGCGACTGACGGTGGCCGAGTTCTTCCGCCTCATGCGGCAGTTCGGTGAGGGATCCGGGCAGCCGCTGGACGCGCTGCGACAGGCACTGGAACAGATTTCGGCCGAGTACGAGGCCTACGAGATGTCGCGGATGCGTGCCGACGCACAGCTTCCGCTGCCGGCGCTGCCGACGCGGCGCTCGGGCGCGCCCAGCGACATCCTGCTGACGGGCGCGACCGGGTTCCTGGGGCCGTTCCTGGTCAGCAGCCTGCTCGGCCGGACGTCGTTCACCGTCCACGCGCTGGTTCGCGCGACCGACGAGGCACACGGCCTGGACCGGATCGTCGCGTCGCTGCGTAAGGCGCGGCTGTGGACGCCGGCCCTGGAGGTCGAGGTCCGCAAGCGGGTGCGCGTGGTCTGCGGTGACCTCGCCGCGCCGCAGCTGGGCATCGGTGAGCCTGGGTTCCAGAGGCTGGCCGAGAGCATCGACGCCATCGTCCACAACGGCGCCCTGGTCAACTACGTCAGGACCTACGACGCCCTGCGGCCCGCCAACGTGATCGGGACGCACGAGCTGTTGCGGCTGGCCATGACGGCGCACCGCAAAACCTTCCACCTGGTCTCCAGCACCTTCATCTACGGGTGGAGCGTCAAGCCGGTGGTCGGGGAGTCCGACGCGAACCTGGAGATGAACGCCCTGGACTTCGGCTACTCGCAGACCAAGTGGGTCGCCGAGCAGCTGGCCTTCGCCGCCCAGCGGCAGGGGCTCGACGTGCGCATCTTCCGGCCTTCGTTGATCTCACCGACCAGTGCGGGTTTCGGCAGCCAGGACGACATCCTGGTGCGCACCATGGCGTTCATGATCGAGCACGGCGTCGCCGCCAACGCGCTCAACCAGCTCAGCCTGCTGCCGGCGGACCTGATCGCCGACCACATCGTCGCGCTCATGGAGCTTCCGGCCGAGGCCGGCTCGGTGTGCGGCAACGTTTTTAATATGACCGCGGACGATTACTACAACATGACCGACATCACCCGGGTCCTTACCGAGCGCTACGGCTACCGCTTCGACTACCACGACATCCCGTCGTTCGTCGCCGAGATGAATCGGCGCTGCACGCCGCGGGATCCCATCTACCCGCTGGTCGATTTCCTCACCCGCTCGGCGGACAAGATCGCGGCGATGCGGGACAAGCGCTACGGCAACAGCCAATACCAGAGTGCGCGCGCGCTGGCCGCGGTCCGCCTCCGTGAGCCGGCGCTGGCGGACACGGTCGAGAATCTCGTCCGGTTCTTGCGCAGTGAGCGCCTGATCACCGAGGCTGAGGCCGAGGCGCAACGCAGCGCTTAGCCGTAAGGGGGTCTTCTATGTTCACCGTCGACGATCAGGCGACGGGTCCGCATGACGCGTCGCTCGACCATGAGCGGATCGTCCTGCAGGCGCGCGACGTCGACTTCGACTGGGCGAAGCTGCCGTTCTACTACGTGCCCAACGAGCCCTTCACCACGCACTTCTGCAACGTGCTGCACCTGCTGCTGCCCGCGGGCGAGGAGTTCATCGTCGACGCGTTCAAGAACACGTTGCCGATGATCAAAGACGACCAGCTGCGGCTGGACGTGCAGGGTTTCATCAGCCAGGAGGCCATGCATTCCCAGGCGCATTCGGGGGTGCTGGACCATTTCGCGGCCAACGGCGTCGACGTCACGCCGTTCACCGACCAGATGCGCTGGCTGTTCTCCCAACTCATCGGGGACCGGCCCGGATGGGGCCGGCGGCGGCGCCAGAGCTGGCTGCTCGAGCGGGTGTCGATGGTGGCGGCCCTCGAGCACTACACCGCCATCCTGGGCGAATGGATCCTCGACACCCCGCAACACGACGCCCTCGGCACCGACCCGGTGATGCTGGACCTGCTGCGCTGGCACGGAGCGGAGGAGGTCGAGCACAAGGCGGTGGCGTTCGACACGATGAAGCACCTGCGCGCCGGCTACTGGCGGCAGGTGCGCACCCAGCTACTGGTGACACCCGCGCTGCTGTGGTTGTTCATTCGCGGCGTGCGGTTCATGTACTCGGTCGACCCGTACCTGCCGCCGGGCACCAAACCGCGCTGGCGCGACTACTTCAGCGCGGCACGGCGTGGCCTGGTGCCCGGCCCCTTCCAGTTCCTGCGGGTCATCGGCGCCTATTACACGCCGAGTTTCCACCCCTCCAAACTCGGCGGAGTCGGGCGCGCGGTGGACTACCTGGCCCGGTCACCAGCCGCCCGCGCGGCCCACTGAGCTCCGGGGTTAGCGCGAATGACCCAGTGCAGCAACGTAATCGCCTCCGACGGCGTGTCCCTTGCGGTCCACGCCCACTCGGAGATCGACCGCGGGCGCCCGACCATCCTGGCGATTCACGGCTACCCGGATAACCACCACGTGTGGGACGGAGTCGCTGAACAGCTCGGCGGGCGCTACAACTTCGTGGCCTTCGACGTGCGCGGCGTCGGTGCATCGTCCAGGCCGGCCAGGCGCTCGGGATACCGCCTGCCCCAACTGGTTTCCGATATCGGCGCGGTGATCGACAGCCTCGGCGTCGAGCGGGTGCACCTGGTGGCCCACGACTGGGGTTCCATCCAGGCGTGGTCGGCGGTCACCGATGATGCGGTGATGCGCAAAGTCGCCTCATTCACGTCGATTTCCGGCCCGCACCTGAACTACGCGGGCAAGTTCCTGCGGTCCGCGCGCACCCCCCGCGGCGTCTTCGATGTGCTCAAGCAGGCGCTGGCGTCGACGTACATCTGGTTTTTTCTGTGTCCGGGGGTGCCCGAGCTGGCGATCTGGTCCCGGGCGACCGTGGCGGTCTTCGCGGCGGTCGAACTGATCGGCCGTCCACGCGGCACCGGCCGGCAGCGCGCTGCGCCCACCCGGTCCATCCGCGACTACGTCAACGGGCTCAACCTGTACCGCGCCAACATGCCTGGGCCGTTCCTGGCGCCGGGAAAGCAGCTGCCACAGACCAAGGTCCCCGTGCAGGTGCTGGTGGCGCGCAGGGATTACTTCGTCTCGCCGCCCCTGCAGCGGTTCACCGGCTCGATACCGCCCCTCGGCAGGGTCGTCGAGATCGCGGGCGGGCACTGGGTGGTGTCCTCCCACCCCGAGGTCATCGCGCGGCTCACGAGCGAGTGGGTCGATCAGAACGCCATTGGGCAGACCTAGGATAACCGCTGTGGCACAGACTATTTGGCGTAGCAGACCGGCCGACCTGTACGGTCGCCGCAAGCGCGATCGGCTCTACACGGCGTTGTGGGGAGTCGGCACCCTCTTCGGCGGGTTGGCATCCGCGTCGCGGTGGGACCCGTCGCGGGTGATACCGGTGCCGCGTACCAACACCGCGGTGGTCACCAAGCGCGAAGTTCTCACGCCCGACGTGGTTGCGTTGACGCTCGCCGACGCGCAAGGCGGACTGCTGCCGTCCTGGACTCCCGGCGCGCACATCGATGTCCGGCTGGCTTCGGGCCGCCGCCGCCAGTACTCACTGTGCGGTCCGCCCGGTCGGCGCACCGACTACCGCATCGCGGTGCGCCGGATCGCCGACGGCGGCGGCGGCTCGATCGAGATGCACGACGCATTCGACGTGGGCGACACGCTCGAGTTCGAGGGCCCCCGCAACGCGTTCTATCTCGTCACCGATGAGCGCGAGGCGTTGTTCGTGATCGGCGGCATCGGCGTGACACCCATCCTCCCCATGATCCGGCTCGCCCAACAGCGCGGAATCGACTGGCGCGCGGTGTATGCCGGGCGCAGCCGTGCGTACATGCCGCTGCTCGACGAGCTCGTGGCGATCGCGCCCGACCGGGTCACCGTGTGGGCCGACGACGAGCGCGGCCGCATCCCGACCGCCGGGGATTTACTCGCCGGCACCGGGCCGACGACGGCCGTGTACGTGTGCGGCCCGACCGCCATGCTCGAAGCGGTGCGCACGGAGCGCGACCAGCACGCGAACGCGCCCCTGCACTACGAACGTTTCGGCCCGCCGCCCGTCGTCGACGGTGTCCCGTTCGAGCTGGAACTCGCCCGCTCGCGGCGCGTGCTCGCGGTCCCCGCAAACCGGTCGGCGCTCGACGTCATGCTCGACGACGACCCGAGCACCGCCTACTCGTGCCAGCAAGGCTTCTGCGGCACCTGCAAGGTGAAGGTGCTCGCGGGGCAGGTCGATCGCCGCGGCCGCACCGTGGAGGGCGACGGGGACATGCTGGTCTGCGTCTCCCGGGCCAAGGGCGATCGCCTCGTGATCGACGCCTGATCCCCCGCAGTCGGAGAGGGCAAATCTCAAATCTGAATGGCTCTCTGCAGCAAAACTGCAGCGGTTAGGTGAGCCTTAGTTATCATCGGCAGTCGGGCCGCGTCAACGCAGTGAAGGAATGGGGCAAGGGTGACCGATACCACCACACCAGTGGCGGAAGAATTCGACGGTCAGCCGTCGGTGTCGCTACGAGCCCGCGGCCGATGGCTGCGGTGGGGTCTGCTTGCGGTCTGGGGCCCCGGCCTGGTGGTGATGTTGGCGGACACCGATGCGGGGTCGTTGATCACCGCGTCGCAGTCCGGCGCCCAGTGGGGCTACCGGATGGTGCTGCCGCAGCTGATATTGATGCCGATCCTCTACTGCGTCCAGGAGATGACGGTGCGGCTCGGCATCGTCACCAAGCGCGGGCATGGTGCGCTGATCCGGGAGCGATTCGGCCGCGGCTGGGCGTGGCTGTCGGCCTTCACGCTGTTCGCCTCGGCGATCGGGGCGTTGCTCACGGAGTTCGCCGGCGTCGCCGGGGTGGGGGAACTATTCGGCATCTCGCGGTCGGTCAGCATCCCGGTCGCGACGGCCGCGCTGCTGGCGTTGGCGTTCACCGGCAGCTACCGGCGCGTCGAACGCATCGGCCTGATCGTCGGCGCGGCCGAGCTGGCGTTCCTGGTCGCCATGGTGCTGGCGCGGCCGCGGCTCGATGCGCTGCTGGACGGCATGTCCTCGATGCCCCTGGGCAACTCGTCGTATCTGCTGCTGGTCGCGGCCAACGTCGGCGCGGTCATCATGCCGTGGATGGTCTTCTACCAGCAGGGCGCGGTGGTGGATAAGCATCTGTCGGAGAACACGATTCGGCAGGCCCGCTACGACACGGCCACCGGCGCGGTGCTCACCCAGCTGATCATGATCGCGGTGGTCGTCACCATGGCCTCGACCGTAGGGGCGCACGACGGCGGGGGGTCGCTGAACACCGTCGGCGAGGTCGCCAATTCGCTCACCCCGTACCTGGGCCGCACCGGCGGGACGGTCCTCTTCGGGCTGGGCATGCTCGGCGCGGCGCTGGTTGCCGCGATCGTCGCCTCACTCGCCGGGGCGTGGGGGCTTGCGGAGGTGTTCGGGTGGCGGCACACGCTCAACGAGCGGCCCAACCGCGAGACGGCCAAGTTCTACATCACCTACGCGCTCGCCCACATCGTCGGCGCGGTGCTCGTCCTGGCCAGCGTCGACTTGGTCAACCTGGCGGTCGACGTCGAAGTGATGAACGCCCTGCTGCTACCGATCGTGCTGGGATTGCTGCTGGCACTGGAGGCCAAGGCGCTGCCCGAGCAGTGGCGCATGCGCGGGCCGCACAAATACATCACCTGGTTTCTGTGCCTCGTTGTCATGGGCTTCGGGCTGTACATGGTTCCGCAGGCGCTGGGCTTGATCTGAGCCGTCTACTCGTCGCGGTGCGCCGGGTAGGCGTGCACGAGCGCGCTGTTGAGCTTCGGCACCGCGTGAGTCAGTTCGTGTTCGGCGTCATGAGCGATGCGGTGGGCGTCCTCGAGGCTGGTGTTGGGATCGATGTCGAGTTCCGCGTCGGCGTGCAGCTGGTGACCGATCCAGCGCATCCGGATACTGCGCACGCTGCGGACACCCGGTCGGGCGACCAGGCACGCCTCGGCGGTGTCGACGAGCCTGGGGTCCACCGCATCCATGAGCCGGCGGAAGATGTCGCGCACGGCGCGGTACAGCACCGCCGCGATCGCCACCGTGATGATCATGCCGACGACCGGGTCGGCAACCGGGTAGCCCAGAGCGACACCGATCGCTCCGAAAAGCACTGCCAGCGAGGTGAATCCGTCGGTTCGCGCGTGTAGGCCGTCGGCGACCAGGGCGGCCGAGCCGATCCGGCGGCCGACCCGGATCCGGTAGCTCGCGACGCCCTCGTTACCGAGGAAGCCCACGACGCCGGCCGCCGCGACCCAGCCCACGTGCTCGACGGCGACGGGGTGGATGAGCCGCAGGACGGCCTCGTAGCCGGCGATCATCGCCGACAGGGCGATCATGCCGATGACGAACAGGCCCGCGATGTCCTCGGCGCGCCCGTAGCCGTAGGTATATCGGCGGGTTGCCGCCCGACGGCCCAGCGAAAATGCGATCCAGAGCGGGATCGCGGTCAGCGCGTCCGAGAAATTGTGAATGGTGTCGGCGGCCAGTGCGATCGACCCCGACACGACGGCGATGACCACCTGCATCGCGGCGGTCGCGGCCAGGCCGATGAGGCCGATCTTGACCGCCCGGATGCCGACGGCACTGGATTCCAGGGCGGTGTCGACGCTGTCGGCGGCGTCGTGGCTATGCGGGACGAAAAACTTGGCCACGACGCCGCGGAGTCCATGGGCATGTTCATGCCCATGCCCATGGTGGTGGTGGTGGCCGCTCTCCGCAGTCATCGCCACGCTGCCCGCTTACCTGCATGCATACGCAGATAATAGGGCATTCAACCGCTGACGCGCGAGCGCTGGCCCGTGGCGGCGGGAAACCTCACGGTGATTTCGGCACCCCCGCCGGCGAGATTCTCGGCGGTGACCGTGCCGTGATTGCGCCGCGTGAGGGTGTCGACTATGGCTAACCCGAGGCCGCTGCCACCTGTGGTCCGCGCGGTGTCCGCGCGGCTGAAGCGGCGAAACGCGTGTGGGAGAAAGCCGGGTGGGAATCCGGCACCGTGATCGCCGACGCGGATCTCGACGCCGTCCGCGGCGGACCCGACTCGGATGGTGACAGGAGGGGCGCCGTGCTGGACGGCGTTGTCGATGAGGTTGCTGACGATCCGTTCCAGGTCGTCAGGCTCGACGCAGAGGTATTGCTTTGCGGGGCAGTCAATCTCGAGCTGACCGTCGAGGCTGTGCCGATAGCGCTCGCCGATACTCGCGAGGCTGGTGCTCAGGTCGATCGTGGGGGGTTCGCCCCGCGAGCCGGCATCCGCGACCGTGAGCAGATCGCGCGCCAAGCGGGACAGCCGGGTGGTTTCTTGCAGGGCGGAGCGCAAGGCGGCGACAAGTTCGGGGTTGCTTCGCGGGCGCCGAACGGCGAGTTCGAGTTCCGTCGTCAGCAGACTCAGCGGAGTGCGCAGCTCGTGGCCCGCGTCGATCACAAACTGTCGTTCTCGCTCCAGCGCGTCTTGTAGCCGCCGCAGCAGCTCATTGAAAGTGATTCCCAGATCTTGGATTTCATCGCGGGCCAGTGGGACGGGCAGCCGGGCCTCCGAGTCGGTGGCGCCGATCCCGGCGGCGCGGATACGCATTCGTTCGACCGGTCGAAGGGCGGCGGCCGCCAGGAGGTAGGCGCCGATTGCGGTGGCGAGCAAGACGAGCGGGAAGGTGACGGCCAGCTCGTCGCGCAGATCCGCGACGGCGGAGTCCCGGTCGGCAAGGCTCTGCGCCGCCACGACGACGCGTCCGCCGGGCGCCGGGCCGGCCGCCAGCCGCACCGGTCCCTGCAGACTGCCGAGCTGCGACTGGTCGGTGACCAGGTTCCCTCGTCGGGCGTTGTTCAGCTGCGAGGGTGACAGTGCGGGCCGCCCGGCCAGATTGGAGGTCGCCGCCAGTACTTGACCACCCGGGGCGACGATCTGCTGGGCCGTGTCGGGATCACCTCCCGCGAGCAAGGGATCGTCGTCGGCTGCCATCGGGCGGAGGTTGGCCAGCTGGGTGGACAGAGACTCGGTGATCGCCGCATCGAGCGATTCCTTGGTGTGGGCGACGGTGAGAGTCGCCACGGTGAACAGCACCAGCCCCGTGACTGCGGTGAAAGCGGCGGTGAGCCTGAGCCGGATCGGCCAGCGACGGATCATCGGCCCGTTTTGTCGGGCACACCGCCATCGGCGCGCATTCGGTAGCCGATTCCGCGGACCGTTTCGATGGAGTGCAGGCCGAACGGCCGGTCAATCTTGTCGCGTAGCGCGCGGATGTGGACGTCGATGACGTTGGAACGTGATTCGTAGGCGAAATCCCAGCAATGTTCGGTCAGCAGCCCTCGGGTAAGCACCGTGCCGGGCCTGCGCATCAGCAGTTCGAGCAGGCCGAATTCCTTGGTGGTCAAGTCGATTTCAACCTCGCCGCGCCAGCATCTGCGGCTGGCGGGGTCGGCGCGCAGTTCTCCCGCGGTCAGCACCGTGGGCCGCGGTGTCGGCCCGCGGCGGATCAGCGATCGCAGTCGGGCGAAGAGCTCGTCCAGGTGAAAAGGCTTGGTGAGGTAGTCATCGGCGCCTCCGTCGAGCCCCGCCACTCGGTCCGCGACGGCGCCCCGCGCGGTGAGCATCAACACCGGCACCCAATTCTGCCGGCTACGCCATTTCTGGCAGACGTCGAAGCCGGACAGACCCGGCAGCATGACGTCGAGGACAACCGCGTCGTAATCGCAGACCGTCGCGGCGTGGTAGCCACTGGCGCCGTCGGCGGCGATGTCGACGGCATAGCCGTCTTCGACCAGACCGCGGCGGAGCAGGTCGGCCATCTTGGGCTCGTCTTCGACCACCAGCACTCGCACCGTTGCCACTACCCTCTCTGCCCCCGGTGGTGCCACCAGGACTACACCAATCATCCGCCCTTGGGCGGAGGTAAGGCAGGTGTAGTCGGTATTGATGAAGCTGCGATGAGGACATGCCGACGCGCCGGGTCTGCTTCATCGTGGCTTCATGAACAAGCGGTAGACCCACCGCCATGTCCGGTGTCAAGCGTGCCGTTGTGGGAATCGCGATCGCAGCCACGGTGGCGGTGGTATTGGCGGCCTGTAGTTCGGGCTCCAAGGGCGGCACCGGCCAACCGGCCAATCCCCGTTTGCCGGTGGCCACTGGCGATGCCGATTGGAAATCGGTCGCCGACGTGCTCGGCCGTAGCGGTAAACTCGGCGACAACGACACCGCGTATCGGATCAACTTGCCGCGCAACGACCTTCACATCACCTCCTACGGTGTTGACATCAGACCGGGGTTGTCGTTAGGCGGGTATGTGGCATTCGCCCGATACGACAACAACGAGACGCTGATGATGGGCGACCTCGTGGTCACCGAGGACGAGCTGCCCAAGGTCACCGACGCGCTGCAGGCACACGGCATCGCCCAGACCGGGCTGCACAAGCATCTCTTGCAACAGAATCCGCCGGTCTGGTGGACCCATGTCCATGCGATGGGTGACGCCGTGCAGCTTGCTCAGGGGATCAAAGCGGCGCTGGACGCGACGTCGATTAGCCCGGCCATCCCGCCACCGGCGCAGCAGCCGCCGGTCGACATCGACGTGGCCGGAGTCCAACAAGCATTGGGCCGCAAGGGAACTTCCGACGGCGGGCTGTTCAAGTACAGCATTACGCGCAAGGACACCATCGTGCAGGACGGGCACATTCTGCCGGCGGCATCGCTGAACCTCACGACCGTCGTCAACTTCCAACCCGTCGGCGGCGGTCGCGCAGCGATCAACGGAGACTTCATTCTGATCGCCCCCGAAGTGCAGAAGGTCATCCAGGCCCTGCGCGCCGGCAACATTCAGATTGTCGAGGTGCACAACCACGGACTCACCGAGGAGCCTCGGCTGTTTTATATGCATTACTGGGCCATCGATGACGCAGTTACCCTGGCCAAGGCGTTACGCCCGGCGCTCGACGCCACCAACCTGCGGTCGGGATAGCCGTCAGTCGTTATCCGGGGCTTCGGTGCCCAGGAAGTGGTAGCCCTGGTCCAGATGTACTTCCACCTCAGTGCCGTCGGGTTTGGTGACGAGCACCCCGTAATAGGCAGCGCCCTCGTTGGTTTCCCTTTCAACTTTCCCTGCTTTGCCCGGTATCGCCTGTACCGCCGCAGCGCGGGCCTGATCGGCGGCCGGGCCGGTGATCTCCTGGTCGTCGGCGGTGGCCACCCCGATGCCGATGGCCGCCAGAACTGCCGCGCTGGCCGCACCGATGCCGACCTTCGTTCTGATCCTCATGGATCCATCCCCTTCCCGTCCATGATCTGGTTGTGGAAGCGAAGGTAGCGGCGGCACATGAAGGCAGAATGAAAGTGTCCAACTCGTGCGTGCAGGTGATTTGCTTGCTGTCGGTAGGCAGGCTTTGAACTAATCGATGGTGGACGTTGGGCGGTAATCGCGAGAAGCGTCGTGCACCGGACGAAAAAAGTACATCTCTGAGACTCGGCACTTCCGCGAGGCTGTTGGTTGGCGGGGCAACCCCGATTGAGGCGCACCTCGAAAGGGTCTTACCTGCATATGGGACCTTGCCGGAAAGTCACGACGAGGACGATGATCGTGATTGACGGCTAAGGAGGCTCAATCATGATGCTCAATAGATTCGCCGCCTGGACCGGGCTGATGTCCGCACTGCTCGCATTCGCTGCCCTGCCGATGGCCCTCTTCGCGGCCGGCTCCGGCCATCCGGGCTGGGCGATGGTGGCGGCCGCCGCGTTGCTGTCCTGCGTAGGTCTCGGGGCCGGCGTGGTCGCGGCGGTCGTGCACTACGACCACCGGCATCACCGAAGCACCCCGCACCTCTTCTAACGGCCCGGCGCGTCATCGCCCGAACGGGTTCGGGCGCAACTCATCTCTGTCCGAATTCGCGGGTCCTAAAGAGGCCGTCGTGGAGTCCCCGGGCAATCTGAGCGGACACGTCGGAACTGGTTCCCGCTGGCGGCTGGCAACGACAGCTCAGGCTACCGAACACATTCGGGTCGGTGCTGGCGGGTGGAGCTAGCCAAACACCGGCGCCGAGGGCGATTGCAATACTGCCGAGGAGTCTCGTAATCACCTGGGAATAGGTCACTTACGGCCTGTCGCCAGGTATGCAACTAGCGCCGCGACCGCGGGTGGACTCAGTCGGTTCGCAGCAGCAAGGCGGCGCCGCGTTCATGCCGCAACCATACCCCCGTAGGGTAATCGCGTCAACGCGAACGTCCGTGCCTCGTCGTTGCAGGTGCACAACTCTCAGATCGAAAGCAGGTCAGTGGCTTGCGATGTCGCTCTCGTTCCCCAGGGTCCGCACCGCGCCCACGGCGAGCGGTGCCTGCCGCGAACCGCGAAGCTCCGCCGCGAGGTCGTATTCGAACGCCGGAACTCTTAACCCCCGACGGCGCAACTGTCGATCCAGCGCGGCGACGAACAAGCCCTTGCCCTTGCGGCGGCACCCGAGAACGGCCCGCTCGTTCATCACATCGCGGGTCAAGGCGGCGGCCGGGCAGGCCGCCACCACCTCCAGCGAGGCGCGCATGTCCAGGGTCGTGGTCACCCCGCACGACGGAGACGCGCCGATCCCGACGATCCCGGCCACCGTGATCCCGGAACCCTGGTAGTCGGCAACGTCGCGGGCGACCTGCCGCGCCAAGCGGCGATAGACGAGGCGGGTCCACAGCACGAATACGCGCAGCAATGGGCCGCGCAGCGGATACAGCCATCCGCCCTTGGAGTGGTACAGGTGCAGGCTGTGGGGCTTCAATACCCCGCCCCAGGCCAGCCGCTCCGGGCACGGCAGTTGATGAATCCCGTAACCCGCCTTCATCAGCTCCTCGACCACCTCCGACACGGCACCGGGCCGGGTGGCGCCGCCGGCGTAACGCGTGTTCTCGTTCAGCAGGCAGTGCGAGACCAGCACAACCCGCCGGCCGCGTTCGTCGTGCAGTCGGTCGAGCAACAGCTGCGGTTGCCTGCCACGCATACCGAGAGCATCGACATCCGCTTGACCGTTCAGTAGGGGCCAAGGTCACCGAAGGGTGGTCCTCTTGGTTCTGGTGGGGCGGCGCGCCGCGGGGCAGATTGGGACCAGGTTGTACCGATGCAGAGTGGAACCAGTGTGCCGATGCTCCAGGAAGTGCTCTTCGAGTCCGGTGGGGTGCGCTGCGCGGCCGATCTCTACCGGCCCGCGAAGGCGGCCGGCAGGCTCGCATGTGTGGTGATGGGACACGGCGGCAGCGCCACCAAGCGACTGGGTCTGCCCGCGTACGCGGAGAAGTTCACCGCGGCGGGCCTGGCGGTGCTGGCGTTCGACTATCGGCATTTCGGAGCCAGCGGCGGCGAGCCCCGGCAAGTCATCAACGTCGCCGAACAACAGGACGACTACCGGGCGGCGGTGCGGTACGCACGCGGCCGTGACGACATCGATCCGCGTCGAATTGCCTTGTGGGGAACGTCGCTCAGCGGTGGCCATGTCCTGGCGGTCGCCGCCACCGATCCCGACATCGCCGCCGTGGTGACGCAGGTTCCGCTGATCGACGGCTGGCACCGCGGCCGCGGGCTGCGCGAGCGTCTCAGTTGGGACGTCACGTGGCGGACGCTGCAATTCACCGTCGCAGCGGTGCGCGATGTGGTTGGCGCGAAGTGGGGCCGGGGACCGTATCTGGTTCCGGTGGTCGCCGATCCCGGCCAGACCGCGGTGTTCCCCGAACCCGAGGCGAAGGCAGCGTTCGAGGCGCTCGGCGGCGAAGCCGTGGGCTGGCGCAATGCGCTGGCGCCCCGCATGTTGTTCGCGTTGCCGCGTTACCGAAAAGGGACCGCGGAGAAGCTGCGCATGCCCGTCCTGATGTGCGTGGGTGACCACGACCTGCAAGCGTCACCCAGGTTCGCGGTGCGCATCGCGTCGCGAATGAATAACGTTGAACTGCACCGCTATCCGGTGGGTCACTTCGACGTCTACACGGGCGCGCTCTTCGAGGCGATCAGCTCGGTGCAGACGGAGTTTCTGCGCCGCCACTTGGGTCCCTGACGAGTTCAGGACCAGGGGCCCGGGAAGTGGCCGTCCTGGTCTTGCACCATCACGATGTCTTTGCAGTCCCCGTTGAGGGCCGCGGCATTCTCACCGCGGCATACCAGCGTCCAGCCCGATATTCGCGTGAAGGGCCGAACGGACCACGTGGTCGCAATCGGATCGGTGGCGGGCAGGGCGAGAACGGCGAACGTGTTGCCGGTGTTGGTGATGTAGAGGTGGTCTTCGAAGAACGCCACCTTGGCAATCGACATCTTCTTCGCGTCGTCCCGCGTCTTCAGGTAATCCCACTGCTGGCCGCGTAGGTTCCACACCCCGAAGCCGAATGCGGAACTGTCCGAATCATGGCCGTCGACAAACAATTTCCCGTCGGACAGCGTCGCGGACAGTCCGCCACCGGGAATGCGGTCGGAGTCGCCGACCTTGATGACGGCCTTGGCGTTCAGGTCATAGAACATCGTCGACAGCGCCGGGGGATTGTAGGAGTCCCAATGCGTGATCTGCACCAGTTTGTCTGGGCCATCCGTCAATTCGGCGTCCACACTGCGGATGTCGTTGTCCTGATAGATCGCCTCTCCGCTGGGCCGGCGCAGCTCGGCGCCCGACGTCTTGGCCGGGTCGGTATTGCGTTGAAAGGCGAGGACGTCCTGCCACGCACGCCCGGATTGTGGGTCGCTCCACGGCGTCGACAGGTCGGCGCCCGAGAGCAGCACGGTGCGGGGCGGTGACGTGGCGCCATGCCCGTCGGTGAAGGCGTTGGTCCACGCCACTCCCGTCGCCGTCGAGGCGAGCCCCCAGTCCTTCGCCGCGGTGAACTTGAGATCCGGGGTGGGCGGCTGCAGCTCTTTTGTCGCCAACGGTTGACCCGCCTTGAAGTCGTAGGCGTACGCGGTCGCCTTGCTGACCGCGGGTTGTTGCGCCTGGGCGGGTTTGGCGGTCGTGACGATGTAGACGACCCTCATGTCGTCCGCCGTGCCCGTCAGCGCGCAGATGGCGCCGGTGAGGTTCTCGCCCGCGGCGACCGCCGGAACGGCCGGCGCGATGTATTGACCGGTTTTCGGATCGAAGATTTTCGGGCGGATGTCCTCGAGCGCGGTTTTGCCCGTCGAAAGTTTGTCCGGGCAACCGAAGTACGCCGTACCGCCGTAGCTCTTCCAATCCTTCTCCAGCGGACCGGTTATCGCGGCCGGCGAGGGGGCGGCGCTGGTGGCGGTTTTCGAAGAAGAAGTCGAGGTGGTCGGGGTCGCCGCGGGCGGGGACGCGGTCTCCGAACAGGACGCGACGGCCAAACAGGTGACCGCCGCGACGAGGGCAAGCCCAACTTTGGGCACAGTTTGCCCAGTGAACGCCCGCATCGGAAAACCCCCGTTAAGTTCGTGTAACCAACGAGCGTAAGGCGGGCCGGGACTCACCGCGACTTATGTCAGAACGTCTTCGTCACACCAGGCGAGGGACCGGCTACCGGTCGAACTCGATGGGCAGGCTTTTCGGCCCGCTGAGGCTCACCATCGGTTTCCATGGCACCGGCCCCGCGGTGCGGGGGTTGAGCAGGCGGCCCGCGATGACGTTGAGCGCCTCGGCGATCTCCCGGCGGGCCAGATTGGCCCCCAGGCAGTAGTGCACGCCGCCGCCGAAGGTCAGGATGGGCGGCGCCCCCTCGCGCGCGATGTCGACCCGGTCGGGCTCGTCGTACACCGCCGGGTCGCGGTTGGCCGCGGCGGTGTTCACCAGGACCATCGTGCCGGCTGGAAAGAGGTAGCCGTCCAGATCGGCGTCCTCGACCACCAGGCGAAGGGTCCCGCACGCGATCGGCGAGTGGCGCATGGTCTCCTCGACCGCGCGCATCGCCAGTTCGGGGTGATCCTTGAGCAGGCCCCATTGCTCCGGGTGCTCGCAGAGGACGTGCACCGAGGCGGCCACCTGGTTGCGGGTGGTGTCGGTCCCCGCCAGCAGGAGACCGCCCGCGAGCATCCGCAGTTCGGCCGTGTTCAGCCGGTCGCCCGAATAAGTCGGGTCCTCGGCGCGAATCAGGTCGGAGAGCAGGTCATCGGTCAGGCTGTGCCGTCGCCGCGCGACCATGTCGTCGACGTAGGCGTCCAGCTGGTGCCACGCGCTCATGACGACGGGCTCGACGGCTCGCAGGTCGACGCTGAAGCTGAAGGCCTTGAAGACGTCGTCCGCCCACGCCGAGAACTGCTGCCAGTCCTCGCGCGGAGCGCCGAGCAATGCGCAGATGATCGGCACGGGGTAGGGGCGCGCGAGGTCGGTGACGACGTCGCAGCGGCCCGCGTCGATGACCGCATCCACCAGCTCGTTCATCACCGCGACCATGGTGTCGTGCAGCCGCAGGGTCGCGCGGGGAGTGAACGCCTTGGACGTCAGGCTGCGCAGCCGGTGGTGCGCGTCGCCTTCCAGGCACAGCAGACTGTTGACCACCTTGTCCCACAAGGGTCCCGACGTGACGCCCTGGGCGAGCAGGTTGATCCCCGGCGGGATGTGGAATCGGGCGTCGCGAAGAACGGAGCGAACGAGGTGGTAGGAGAGAACTTCGGGTCCGTGCGGCCCCATGGCGACGGGAGCCTGCCGTTGCGCCGCCTGCAGGCGGGGATAGACGTCGGCGGGGGTTTCTTCGGAGTCGTAGGCCAGCGTCGGCAGATCGGCATCGAAAACGCTTGTGGGAGCGGTACCGACGGTCATGACGGTCTCCTCGAGGTCGCGCGAGCGATCAGTTCGCGACAACTTTCACACAATGTATGGCCGCGCTGGTTGAGTGTCAACGATATTGCCGCTTCTCGGCCCAGCGGGCCATACAAGTTGGAGGGCGTGTGTGGCCGTGCGGTTCGGGACCTAACCGGGTCTCATCCCGCGGACCAGTTGGCCGCCAATCAGCACGACCGCGAACACCCCCCCGATGACTCCCGAAATAAGCAGCGGCAGTTGACCGTTCGCGCCCCACAGGAGGCCGGCCCATAGCCCCGCCGCCAGGACGGCCAGTCCGATCAGGCCCTGGAACACGCCCTGCGCGCTGGCCTGGTGCCCCGGGTCGACGAGCCCCGAAATCCAGGCCTTGCCCACGCCGTCGGTGCACCCCGTGAACAGTCCGTAGGCGCCGAGCAGCAACCACGCCGTCACAATGTCGGTGGTCAGCCCCAGCCCGATGTAGCCGACCGCGAAGAACGCCAGACCCAGGCCGAACAACGCCGGCCTGCCGATGCGGTCGGCGAGCGCTCCGGCGGGATAACTGGCCAGGGCGTACACCGCGTTGTAGCCGACGTATGCCAGGATCACCCCGACCACCGAGAAGCCAATCTCGTTGAGCCGCAACAACAGCAGGGCGTCGGGAAAATTCGCCACGCTGAACAACACGAGCAGTGCGGTCACCCGCCAATACGGCCGCGGCAATGAGCGCACGCCGGCCCACATCGATTGCCGCTCCGTTCGCGGGGCGCGACGCCCGCGCTCGCGTACACCGAAGACGAGCACCACGGACAGGACGGCGGGCACGATGGCGACATACAGCAACGGTGCGATTCGGTGGTCGAGCAGCTCGTAACCCACCAGCCCGAGCAGCGGACCGAAGACGGCACCGAAGGTGTCCATTGCGCGGTGGAAGCCGAAGACCCGGCCGCGCAGGGCGTCGTCGACATCGTCGACCAGTAGCGCGTCCCGCGGCGCGCCGCGCACACCCTTACCGAGCCGGTCGACAACGCGGCCCGCGAGCACGCCCGGCCACGCCGCGGCGATGGCGATGATCACCTTGCCCAGCGCCGCCATCCCGTACCCGGTGGCGATCAACGGGCGCCGCGCGAACCGGTCGCCGAGCGGGCCCGACGCGAGTTTTGTCAGCGAGGCGGCGCCCTCGGCCGCGCCCTCGACGGCCCCCACCACCGACGGCGGCGCACCCAGTACCGCCGTCAGGTAGATCGGCAACAGCGGATACAACAGCTCACTGGCGGTGTCCTGCAGGAACGAGACCCCGGAGAGCACCCGCACGTTGCGGGTGAGCCAGCGTGGCCTCGAGTCGGTTTCACTCTGGGGCACGAAGCCGCACCATCCGTGTCGTCGATGTCTCGTCCAACTCGACGACGTCCGACCGAGAACGCAGGAAATCGCTGAAAGACCGGAATCCCAGGGATCTTTCGCTGAACGACGGGTCCATCCGCTTCATCTGTGCCTTCACCGCCGAGTTGTGCAGCCAGTCGACGTCGTCCTTTTCCAGGCCGATCTGCAGCGCGCGCGTCAGCAGCGCGGTGGCGGCGGCCTGCGGATCGGGTGGCTCCGGCTCGTCGGCCTGCGGCGGCTTCGCGCGCCCGGCCCGTTGCTTGGACGGCTTCGCCTCGGACTCGGCGCCCGCGGGCTGCGGTTCGAGCGCCGGCACCCCCGGCAGCGAGTCGTAGATGACGAACTCGTCGCAGGCCGCCGCCAGCGCCCGGCTCGAGGCGCCGGCGACCCCGATGCCCACCACGTAGCGGCCGAGCCTCTTGCAGCGCTGGGCCAACGGGATGTAGTCGGAGTCGCCGGCCACGACCACCACGTGGGTGAGGTCGGGCAGGCGGAACATGTCCTCGACGGCGTCCACGGCCAGCCGGATATCGGCGCCGTTCTTGCCGTAGGCCGCGGCGGGGAACAACTGGACCAGGTCGACCGCGCGGGCCACCAGCTGCCCGCGGTACCCGGCGTTGATATCCGCCGACCAGTCCGCGTAGGCGCGGGTGAGCACCAGCGTCCCGAACGACGACGCGAAGTCGAGGATCGCGCCGACATCGACGGTGGCCCGGTCCAGCCGCTCGGAATACTGCTCGAGCCCCTTGGCTTTGTCACGCTGGAACGAGTTCCGGCCGTGGACCTGGTCGTATCGGGAGATCACGATGTTGTCGAAGTCGAGGTAGACGGCCACGCGGGCCGCAACCGGTTCGGTCATGGACTAAATCATCGCTGAGGCCTCCGGCACTGTGGGGCCCGGAAGCGTTTTCCGTCACGATTCGTCCGATCGGGGCCCTAATCGGGCCGAGAGCGGGTATCCCCGGGCAATGAACGAGTTGAAGTATTTGGAGCTGCACGGCGATCGCGTCGCTTACCGCGACGAGGGCGACGGTGAGGTGCTCCTGCTCATCCACGGCATGGCCGGCAGCTCGGAGACCTGGCGGGCGGTGATCCCGCCGTTGTCGAAGAAGTTCCGGGTCATCGCCCCCGACCTGCTCGGCCACGGGGAGTCGGCGAAGCCCCGCACGGACTATTCGCTGGGCGCCTTCGCGGTCTGGCTCCGTGACCTGCTCGACGAGCTCGGCGTCAGCCAAGCCACCCTGGTCGGTCAGTCGCTCGGCGGCGGGGTCGCGATGCAGTTCGTCTATCAGCACCCCGACTACGCCAAGCGGTTGATCCTGATCAGCAGCGGCGGTCTGGGCCCCGACGTCGGGTGGGTGCTGCGGCTGCTCTCGGCGCCCGGCGCGGAGCTGGTGTTGCCGGTCATTGCGCCGAAGCCCGTCCTGACCGTGGGCAACAAGCTCAGGTCGTGGTTGAGAAGCGCCGGCATCCACTCACCCCGTGGGGCAGAGATGTGGAGCGCCTACTCGTCGCTGTCCGATGGTGAGACGCGGCAGTCCTTCCTGCGGACGCTGCGATCGGTGGTCGACTACCGGGGCCAGGCGGTCAGCGCCCTGAGCAGGCTGCGGCTGCGCGAGGACTTGCCGGTCATGGCGATCTGGGGGGAGCGGGACGCCATCATTCCCGTCGATCACGCGTACGCCGCGCACGAGGCCCGCACCGACGCCAGGCTCGAAATCCTGCCCGACGTCGGCCACTTCGCGCAGGTCGAGGCGCCGACCCAGGTGGTGGAGCTGATCGAGGACTTCATCGCGACCGGCGATCGCCAGCAAGCGGAGAGCACACAGCCGCGCTTGTGATCTAAGTCGCTTCGCCGCGCAGTCCGGTCGTAAAATTGCGGTGATGCGCACCGGCCCGCGTACCGCGCTTCCGCCGGGGCCCAGGCTGCCCCGGGCGGTGCAGGCTGCGTTGATGCTGCACCGCGGTTCGCACTTCGTCGCCGCCTGCCGCCGTCGTTACGGGAGCGTGTTCACGCTGCGCGTCGCCGGCATGGGCACGCTGGTGTATCTGGCCGACCCGGCAGACATCAAGACGGTGTTCGCCGGTGACCCGCACGTCTTCCACGCCGGCGAAGCGAATTCGATTCTGAGCGGGTTGCTCGGCGATACCTCCCTCCTTGTCATTGACGAGGACGTCCACCGGGATCGCCGCCGTCTGATGCTGCCGCCGTTCCATCGCGACGCCGTCGCACGCCAAGCAGGGCTGATGGCCGAGATCGCCGCGGCGAACATTGCGGCGTGGCCGGTGGGGGAGAGCTTCCCGGTCTCGCCCAAGATGTCGGAGATCACCCTTGAAGTGATCCTGCGGACGGTCATCGGCGCAACGGACCCGGCTCGACTCACCGCGCTGCGCGAAATCATGCCGCAGCTGCTCACCGTGGGTCCGTGGGCGACGCTGGCATTGGCGAAGCCGGAGCTCCAGCGCTACCTCCCATGGCGGGGACTGCGCCGGCGCATGGCCGAAGCCGACTGCCTGCTCTACGCGGAGATCGCCGAGCGCCGCGCCGACCCCGACCTGGCCGGGCGCACCGACGTGCTCGCCATGCTGGTCCGCGCCGACGACGGCGGGCGCACGATGTCCGACCGCGAGCTGCGGGACCAGCTGATGACGTTGCTGGTGGCCGGGCACGACACCACCGCAAACGGGTTGTCCTGGGCGCTCGAGCGGTTGACCCGCCACCCGGCCGTATTGGCCAAGGCAGTGAGAGCTGCCGAGGCCGGCGCCGCGGGCGATCCGGCCGGCGACGAGTATCTCGACGCGCTGGTGAAGGAGACGTTGCGGATCCGTCCGGTGGTGTTCGACGTGGGGCGGGTGCTCACCCGACCGGCCGAAGTCGCCGGCTACCGGCTGCCGCCCGGGGTCATGGTGGCGCCGGGAATCGGGCTGGTGCATACCAGCGCCACGGTGTACCCCGACCCGGACCGATTCGATCCGGATCGCATGCTGGGCGCCACCCTGACACCGACGACGTGGTTCCCCTTCGGTGGCGGCAACCGCCGCTGTCTGGGCGCCGGCTTCGCCATGGTCGAGATGCGCGTGGTGTTGCGCGAGATTCTGCGCCGGGCCGAGTTGCGCACCACCACCGCGGCCGGCGAACGGCAGAAGCTGAAATTCGTTGTCCTGGTACCGCATCGCGGCGCGCGTATTCGATTGCGGGCGCTCAGGGACGTCCCGGTTGCAGCGTCCGCAACCACGCAGACGCCGGCCTAGTGGGAGGTTGGGGTAGGGGCGCCCCGGTAATCGACCTGCCAGTGCTTGATGCCGTTGATGAACGACGACCGCAGCCGCTCGGGATCCGCCAGCGGAGTCAGGCCGGGCAGGTGATCGGCGAGCGCGTTGAACATCAGGTCGATCGTCATGCGGGCCAGGTTGGCGCCGATGCAGTAGTGAGCTCCGGTGCCGCCGAATCCGACGTGCGGGTTTGGGCTGCGCAAGACGTTGAAGGCGTAGGGGTTATCGAAGACCTCTTCGTCGAAGTTGGCCGAGCGGTAAAACAGCACCACGCGCTGGCCCTTGCCGACCCGGACGCCGCCGAGCTCGGTGTCCTGGCGCGCGGTGCGCTGGAAGGCCGTGATCGGTGTGGCCCATCGGATTATCTCGTCGGCGGCGGTCTTGGGCCGCTGCGCCTTGAACAACTCCCACTGGTCCGGGTGGTCGGCGAAGGCCATCATTCCCTGCGTGATGGAGTTGCGGGTGGTCTCGTTTCCGGCGACGGCAAGGGTGACCACGAACATGCCGAATTCCGCCTCGGACAGGTGCTGGCCCTCGGCATCGGCCCGTATCAGCGTGGTGACAATGTCGTCCCCGGGATTTTCGCGCTTGCGTGCGGCCAATTGCATTGCATACCACATCAATTCGCCCGCAGAGGTCAGCGCGTCGTTACCGGCGAACTCCGGGTCGTCGCTGCCGATCATGTTGTTGGTCCAGTCGAACAGCTTGTCGTAGTCCTCCTGCGGGACCCCGAGAAGCCCGGCAATGGCCTGCAGCGGCAACTCGCAGGCAACCTGACGGACGAAGTCGCCCGAGCCGGCCGCCGCGGCCTCGGTCACGATGCGCCGCGCCCGCTCCGATAGTCCGGCGCGCAGCCGCTCGACCGCGCGGGGCGTGAAGGCCCGCGAGACGATCTTGCGCAACCGGCTGTGCTCGGGGTCGTCCATCATGATCATCGACGCCCGGCCCGCCTCAATCTGTCCGGCCGCCAAGTCGCCCCGGTAACGCGGGACGATCGACTTGGTCGCGGACGAGAAGACGTCGCTGCGCAGCGAGACATCGCGGATGTCGCGGTGCTTGGTCACCACCCAGTAGCCCCCGTCGCCGAAGCCGCCGGCGTCGGGCGACTGCGCGTTCCACCAGATCGGTTCCGTCGCGCGCAGTTCGGCGAACTCCCGCACCGGCAGCCGGTGGGCATAGATATCGGGATCGGTGAAATCGAAGCCCGGCGGGAGGTTCGGTGCGGCCATCGCATTTCTCCTGGAGACGATGCGCTATTGGGATCGGTAGCAAACCGGACGTGTCTTACTGCCAGCACCATAAAGCCGAGCCCTGAAGAAGAGAAGCCTTCATGAAAATCATCGCGATCGTCGCGGCCGGCCTCGCCGCAGGGGCGGTGGCGGCCGCCGGGTGCGCGCAGGCCGAGATTCCCGCGGCGCCCGTCCCGAGCCACTTCTACGCGTTGGCACCGGGCGTGCAGTCCGATCCCGAAGCCGATGTCGAAGAGTTGCAGCGGCAGGTGAACGACCTGCACGACAACTGGGACAACCTCACCCCGCCGCAACGACAGCAGCGGCTGACGCAGCTGCAGCAGCAGTCCACGACGGTGTCCAACGAGGTGCAAAACCTCCCCCCGGCGCAGCGGCCCGGGGTGGAACTACGGCTGCTGCAAACCACGTTTGCCTTGTTCGACCTCGTGCGAAAGGCCCAGGGGCCCAACCAGCCCTGCTATTTCCCCGCCTGCCTGCCCGGCCTCTGAGCGGCCGTCAGCCCCGAATTGGGCTGGGCGCCTTCACGGTTTCGCGCCCGCCGAGGTTGGTGGCCGCGGTCACGATGGCCCGCTCGATCTGACGGAGCGCGTGCACCGCGGTGAGGAAGCGCCGGGTATCGGGCCCCGGTTGGCCCGGCGATCCCGCGCCGCCGTCGTGCTGCCGCACCAAAGATTCGGCGGCGTCGAGGTCGTCGGCGGCCGAGACGATGGTCGGCGCGCTGCCACTGCCGATCGCGGCGGCCAGCGCGTCGATGTTGCGCCGGGTCTGCGTCGCGGCCGCCGAGAACGTGTCGGCAAGCGGCTGCGAACCCACCGGGTCCTGGTACTGCTCGCTGCTGCGCGCCAGGCTGCGGCCGTACCGGTCGCAGGCCGCGAAGATGCGCAGCGCCCGGCGAATGCTGCGCCGGCCCGCGAGGCCGGCGACCCCCGCCAGCAGCGGCTTGGCGGTGACCCGGAACTGCTGCAGGTCGCGGTCCAGCTGGCGGGCCTGCTCGGACGGGCTGACGCTCTCGTCCTCGCCGAACATCGTCGCGGTCGAGACCTCGATCAGAGCCGCCAGGCTGGCCAGAAACGTCCGCGCTTCGTCGCGGATCGCGCCTCTGGTGTGCGTCGGCAACACCACGATGGCCACCGCGACTCCGATGAGAGCGCCGAGCGCGGTCTCTTCGATCCGCAACATCAGTACGCCGAAAGAGAATTGGCCGAGCAAGCCGTACAGCAACGCCAGCATCGTGGTGATCCAGAAGGTCATCAAGCTGTAGGTGACCGTCATGAAATAGAAGGCGCAGAACAGGCACACGAAGATGCCGACCAGCGCGGCCGTCCTGTCGCCGGCGAGCAGCGTGGCTACCAACACGCCGCAGGGCACGCCGAGCAGGGTGCCGAGCAGGCGTTGCCAGCCTTTGGTCAACGTTTCGCCCCACGAGTTGGTGCCGGCGAAGATGACGAACGCGGCGATCACCGCCCAATACCACCGCGCCGGCGACACCAGTTCGCCGGCGACGATCGCCAGCGACGCGGCGACGGCGACCTGGATGGCCTGCCGGGTGGTCGGCCGTAGGCCCGTGGTGTGTTCCTCTTCGCCCGCCTCGGTGGGAGCGTCCGGGGGCGCGCCGTCGGACGCCGGCGGCCGCTCGCTGTCCCCGGTTTCCACGGCGCCGCCACCCCCGGTGGCGGCGCGGTCGACGATGGCCCGGACGTCGGAAGTCGCTGTCGCGGCGTTGATAACCGCCAGGGCGAGGCGGCGCACGGCGGCGCTGCCCTCATCATCGTCCGCGGGAGCGCAGTGCTCGTCGAGCAGGCGTTGCGCTCGGGCGGCGGCTTGCCGAAGGCCGTTGGGCTCGGGTAGGCGGATGGCCCGCGCCAGCAGCGAGAGCGTGTCGACGAGCGCGGCCCGAGTCTGGACGGGGATGGCGTCCGGGTTCTCCGCGGCCAGCGCCGCGGCACCGCGCCCGGCCGTGGCCACCCATTCGATGGCCAGCTCGGCGTCCAGTAGCCACGGGGCCAGCTGTTCGGCGGTGACACCCGGCCACAGCGCGGCGGGGTCGGCCTTGTCCTCGATCTGGCTCTGCACCAGCAGGGCGGTCTCGTTGAGCCGTAGGGTGCGCGCCCGCATGCGACGCCGGCGGCGTTCGTCGAGGCGGCCGGTACGCACCGCTTCGGCCGTGGTGTCGACGACGATCGCCATCCGGGCGCGCAGCGCCCGGACGGTCGCCCGCAGCACGCGCTCCGGCCGATCGGGCATGACGTAAGTGGTCATCACGAACGTGCAGACCGTGCCCACGGCGACCGCCCCGATCATCCACGGCAGCTCGGAGATACGCGCTCGCAGATACAACGTGAAGAAATACGACATGAACGCGACCATGCCCAGCGCCCGGCCCCGCGCCCCGAAGCGGCGAATGTACGCGGCGGTGAACACGACGATCACGAACACCGCATCGCTGACCACCGGGTGGGACGCGAGCACCGCGGCGGCCGTGATGGAGGCCGCGGCCGGCAGGGGCAGCAGCGCCATGGTGATCCGCTGCTGGTGCGGATCCGGCTCGTTGACGGACCGCGACGCGACCATCGTGATGACAACGCCCAGCAATGCGACGGTCAGCGGCTGTCCCGTCGCCCGGGTCAGGACGTATAGGGCCAGCAGCGAACAGCCGAGCGCGGCCGTCGTCCGCGTCGCCATCCGCAGCCGAAGCAAACCGGGATCGGAGCCGATCACCCAGTTGCCGGCTTGTTCGTAGAGAACGGTGATCGCCGCGCCCCCTTCTCTTCTGTTGAACGCATCATGGTTACCCGAACTTCGGCACAAGCTAGTCTTCGACATCGTGACAGCGCCGACGCGGGCGAAGCTGGCCGACGGCCGTGACCTGCTGTTCTTCGCGCTGCCCGGGCACCGCCCGGCGCCGGTCGAAGACCGTAGGCCGCTGCCGGCGCGCGACGGGCAGCACACCGAGCTGCGGTTCGACCAGACGACGGGGCAATGGGTGATCGTCGCGGCGCTGCGCCAAGACCGCACCTACAAGCCGCCCCCCGACCAGTGCCCGCTGTGCCCCGGTCCGACCGGGCTGACCAGCGAGGTGCCCGCCCCGGACTACGACGTCGTCGTCTTCGAAAACCGGTTCCCGAGCCTATCCGGCACCGGACCGGCGCTCGCGCCCGCCGGTGACGGCTTCGTGTCCGCCCCGGGGCATGGCCGCTGCGAGGTGATCTGCTTTTCCAGCAACCACACCGGCTCCTTCGCCGGGCTCGAACCCGCGCACGCCCGGCTGGTCATCGACGCGTGGCGACAACGCACCGGCGACCTGATGGCCACCCCCGGCATCGAGCAGGTGTTCTGCTTCGAGAACCGCGGCGAGGAGATCGGGGTGACGTTGACGCACCCGCACGGTCAGATCTACGGCTATCCCTATCTGACGCCGCGAACCGCCGCCATGCTGGATCGGGCCGGCCGGCACCGAATGCGCCACGGCACCAATCTCTTCGCCGACCTACTGGCCGGAGAGGTCGCGGACGGCAGCCGAATCGTCGCGCGCGACGACCTGTTTACCGCGTTCGTGCCGTTCGCCGCGCGCTGGCCGGTCGAGGTGCACATCTACCCGAACAGGTTCGTGCGCAACATCATCGAGCTCGACGAGGACGAACTGGACGGGTTCGCCCGGGTCTACCTCGATGTGCTGCGGCGATTCGACCGGATGTATTCCTCGCCGCTGCCCTACATTTCGGCGTTGCACCAGTACGCCGATACCGACGCCCAGGCCGACGGCTACTTCCACGTCGAGTTGATGTCGGTGCGGCG
This sequence comes from Mycobacterium sp. E1386, assembly GCF_001672745.1. Lineage (NCBI taxonomy): Bacteria > Bacillati > Actinomycetota > Actinomycetes > Mycobacteriales > Mycobacteriaceae > Mycobacterium > Mycobacterium sp. E1386. Next base: position 11,550 of record NZ_LZKH01000154.1, on the reverse strand, counting down.
CGGCGCCAACAAGCTCAAGTACCTCGCGGGCTCCGAGTCGGCGATGGAGGCGTTCATCAGCGATGTGACGCCCGAGAGCGTGGCTCAGCGCCTGCGGGAGCTCGCGTGACCGTGCGGTACTCCGCGCCCGGGCGGATCAACCTGATCGGGGAGCACACCGACTACAACCTGGGGTTCGCGCTGCCGATCGCGTTGCCGCAACGCACGGTGGTGACGTTCGCGCCCGACGGGGGCGATGCGATCACGGTGGCCAGCGACCGCGCGGACGGACCGGTGCGCATCCCGCTGGACACCGCTCCCGGCGGCGTGACCGGCTGGGCCGCCTACGTGGCCGGCGTGGTGTGGGCGCTGCGCCAGGCCGGCCACCCGGTGCCCGGCGGCGCGATGCGGATCACCAGCGACGTCGCGATCGGGTCCGGGCTGTCGTCGTCGGCGGCGCTGGAGTGCGCGGCGCTGGGCGCCATCGCGACGGCCGCCGGGGCGGGCATCGAACCGAAAGAGCGGGCGCGGCTCGCCCAGCGCGCCGAGAACGACTACGTCGGCGCCCCAACGGGTTTGCTCGACCAGCTGGCCTCACTGTTCGGCCGGCCGGCGACCGCGCTGCTGATCGATTTCCGCGATCTCACGGTCACGCCGGTGGCCTTCGACCCGGACACCGCCGGTGTCACGCTGCTGGTGATCGACTCCCGCGCCCCCCACAGTCACGCCGACGGCGACTATGCCGCGCGCCGCGCGTCGTGCGAACGTGCGGCCGCGGTCCTGGATTTCGCGCAGCGACGACACCCCGAGATCCGCGGCCCGACGCTCGCCGCCGCGGTGCGCGATCCGGTCGACGCCCGCCGCGCCCGCCACGTGCTGAGCGAAAATCAACGGGTGCTCGATTGTGTTGCGGCACTTAACAGTTCGGACTTCGCCCAGGCGGGACGAATCTTCAGCGCCTCCCACGCGTCCATGCGCGACGATTTCGAGATCACCACCGAACACATCGATCTGATCGCGGACACCGCGGTGCGCGCGGGCGCGCTCGGCGCCCGGATGACCGGCGGAGGGTTCGGTGGCTGCGTGATCGCGCTGGTGCCCACCGACCGCGCCGGCGCGGTCGGTGAGGCGGTACGACGCGCGGTGTGCGACGCCGGTTTCCGGCCACCGGTCATCGCCCGAACCCATGCCGCCGCCGGCGCGGGACCGGATGGGTGAACGAGCCGACCGGCGATGTGGAAGTACGGGCATACGCCGAGCTCAACGATTTCCTGCCGGCCGAGTCGCGCGGCCTGGCGGTGCGCCGCCCCTTCCGGCCGCACCAGACCGTGAAGGACGTGCTGGAGGCGATGGGCATCCCGCACACCGAGGTCGACCTCATCCTGGTGAACGGGTGCCCGCGGGACTTCACCTACCGCCCGAGTTTCGGCGACCGCATCGCCGCGCACCCCGGGCCGCGGCGGGTGGACGATCCGCGGTTCGTCGTCGACGTCAACCTCGGTCGGCTGGCCTGGCTGCTGCGCCTGCTCGGGTTGGACGTGTGGTGGACGAACGACGCCGACGACAAGACGCTGGCCGACATCAGCGGCGAGCAGCGCCGGATCCTGCTGACCCGCGACCGTGGCCTATTGAAGCGCCGCGCCATCACGCACGGCCTGTTCGTCCGCTCCCACGATCCCGAGGAGCAAGCGCTCGACGTGCTGCGACGGCTGGACCTGGGGCACCGGCTGGCGCCGCTCACCCGCTGCGTGCGGTGCAACGGCACGTTGAGCCGGGTCAGCAAGGACGAGGTGATCGACCAGTTGGAGCCGCTGACGCGCCAGCACTACCAGGAATTCAGCCGCTGCGCTGAATGCGGGCGGATCTACTGGCCCGGTTCGCACTACGCGAAACTGGTCCGGCTCGTCGAAAGCCTGCGCGACCGGCTGGGGTGACCGTCCGGGCGCCGCTATATTCCTTGGCCATAGCCGTAACGCACGCGCCGATAGCTGTAACGTAACGGATATGCCGAAGATGGCGTGCGCGGAGTGCGGGGCGGGCTTCTCGGCACGCTCCGACGCGTTGTACTGCTCGCCGGCCTGCCGGCAGAAGGCTTACCGTGCGCGGTCGACGCGCCGGATGGCCGTTTTGCGGGAGACCCTGCGGCGAAGCGTGGGCAGGGGTGCGCACCCCGAGGCCGTCAGGTCGCTGCACCGTTCCGTCGCCAGTTCCATGGAACGCGCCCGCGAACAGCTTGCCCGATCGCGCGAACTATGCCGCGTGTCCGAGCTTCGGCTGCGGGAAAGCGACGTCATCTGTCGAGAGTCGCTCAGGAAGCGGGCGGCGCGGGCGGCGTCGACGTCAGACACGGAGCGTGCGTGGTGGCTTGGGAGTTAAACGGCCAGACGCCGGCGGTGGAGCAGGCCCTCGCCGGCGGTACGCCGCAGCGGGCCGGTTGGTTTCGCTTCTACTTCGAGGACCAGCGCTGGGAGTGGTCGGAGCAAGTGCACCGGATGCACGGCTACGAACCCGGAACGGTGACCCCGACCACCGAGCTGGTGATCGCCCACAAGCATCCCGATGACCGCAACGATGTGGCCGCAACCATCAACGACATGATTGAGAGCCGGCGGCCGTTCAGCACCAGGCACCGCATCGTTGACACCCGGGGCAACACCCACGACATGGTCGTGGTGGGCGATCAGTTCTGCGACAGCAACGGCGATGTCATCGGCACCCACGGCTTCTATGTCGACGTCACATCGACATCGAACCGCGAACGCGAGGAGAACATCAGCGCGGAGGTCGCCGAGATCGCCGAGCGCCGCGGCGCCATCGACCGGACCAAGGGAATGTTGATGTTGGTCTACGGCGTCGACGAGGCGGGGGCTTTCAATCTGCTCAAATCCTTGTCACAGGTGCACAACATGAAGCTTGGCGTGCTTGCCGACCAAATCGCGAAAGACTTCTCCGAATTGGGCAAGGAGCAGATCGCGTCGCGCTCACGGTTCGACCAACGCCTGCTCACCGCGCATCTGCGGGCGGCCGGCTCCGACGATTAGCGGCTATTCAGCCGGGGTCAGGCGCACCGCTCCCAGGTGCATGCGGTCGACCGCCTCGGCGAACTCCTCGCGTGTCGGTATGCGTTGATCGCGGAACTTCAGTCCGATCATCCGCTGGGCGCGCCGAACGCCGTAGGACTCGGCGCAGCGCAGGAAGAGGTCGGAGACGACGGCGCGGTCGCGGATGAGTTCCCCGCGCATCGCGGTCCGCTTGCCGTCGTAGATCACCTGCGCGGGCGCGCCGTCGCGGAAGTTCTGCTTCCAGGGGGCGCCGGTCAGCGCGTAGAGCTGATTGTCAATCACGTGGGCGCTCACCGGAAGTGAGAACGGCCGGCCCGTTTTCCGCCCGGTGAAGTTGAGCACCATGAGTTGCTTGCGGGCGGCGCCGGCGAGCGGGGTGCGCAGCAGGAAGCCCAGCATCGGGTTGACGATGCGCAGGAGCGCCGACGGTGGATGCCCGGCGTCTATCGCATGGGACTGCTCTGGCATGCGCTTACCGTAAGGCCAATCGGTTCCGCGGCCTAGCGATGGCGTGGTGGCGTTCGCGGGACCCTCCCGCGAACGCCACCACGTTCCTCGGTCAGGGGGTGATGGTGGTCTGGTCGTCGATGACGTTGGCCGCGTCCATCAACGGGCCCTCATCGGCCTGCGGGCCCTCGGCGTTGAGCTGGAGCACGTAGACCGCGCCCTGGCTGGGGATCACCACCGTCTTCTGGGCGATGACGCGGGCGCTGCCGTCCTTCTGATAGGTGCCTTTGAGCTGCCACGCCTGGAAACCACCGAGCGTGGACGCGGTCCCGTCGCCGCTGCCCTGGTAACCGGGCAGGTTCTGCACCTCGCCCGGGGCGTACTGAATGAGCTTTGCCGGGTCGACGTCCCCGGAAAGCCTGGAGTACAGCGCCGAAATCGTGGGCGGATCGGCCGGGTTGGTGGGCTGGGTCAAGACGATGCCGCCGTAGGACGTGCCTGCGTTCTGGTTGAGCTGCCAGCCGGCGGGCACCGGCAGGTCGACGTTCGGGCCGGGATCGCCGTGATGAACGGGCGTTTCGGTGATGCGGTTGTCCTTGACGTAGTCGGCGATGGTGTATTTGGCCTTCGCGGCCGGGGCCGAGCTGGTTGCCGACGAGGTCGTGGACGTAGAGGTGGATGTGGACGTCGATGTCGACGATTGACTGCCGGATTTGTGGTCGTTGCCGCACCCGACGAGCGCCAAACTCAGCGCTACGGAAATGGTTGCTAGCGTCAAATGTTTCATGAATCCAATCTCCCGAAAATTGGGGCCGGTACCAGCGCCGGCCACGCCGAAATGACAGTAGCCGAAATGGCGCGCAACTTTGCCGGTATCTTTTTGAACTTTCTGGCGGTACCGTGACCGGCCCACAAATCGTTATCCAATTCGTCTGGAAAACACTCACCCGAAACAACGTTGTCCAGTAAGAGACAGGTATGCGGTCACGAAGGGCCCTCGTCGCGCTTCTGGCGGCGTCGGTCGTCTTCATGGCGTTCATCGCCGCGGCGCCGCCGCCCATTGCCTACGACGGTGAGCCCGCATTCGTGGCCAACCCGGCCGACCACGTCGCCACGTTGATCGGCACCGGGACGGGCGGGCAGACGGTGGGGGAGATCAACAACTTCCCCGGCGCCGCCGTGCCGTTCGGGATGGTGCAGTACTCGCCGGACACGGTCGGCAACTACGCCGGCTACAACTACGACAACCCGCGCGCAAGCGGGTTCAGCATGACTCACGCCTCGGTGGGTTGCGCCGCGTTCGGTGACATCTCGATGTTGCCGACCACCAACGCAATTGGCTCGCAACCATGGAAAGCCTGGGAGCGAATCGCCCACGACGACACCGAACTCGGCGTGCCGGGCTACTACACGGTGCGGTTTCCGGGCACCGGGGTGAAGGCGGAACTCACCGCCACCACGCGCACGGGTGTCGGCCGATTCAGCTACCCGCGCAACGGCCGCCCCGCCCTCCTGCACGTGCGCTCCGGGGCGTCCCTGGCCGGCAACTCCCGCGCCACCATCCAGATCGGCGAGGACAACACCACGATCACCGGCTGGGCCACCAGCGGCGGATTCTGCGGCAAGAACAACACGTACACCGTCTATTTCGCGATGAAGTTCAGCCAGCCATTCATTTCGTACGGAGCGTGGGACGGCAATGCTGTGTATCCCGGTGCCCGCAGCGCGAATTCGCCATACAGCGGCGGCTACGTCGAATTCCCGGCGGGAGCCGCGCTCGAGGTGCGGACCGCGATCTCCTACGTCGGCATCGACGGAGCGCGGGCCAACCTGGCCGCGGAGGGCGCCGGGAGCTTCGACGACGTCCGCGGCGCCGCGTCGAGAATGTGGAACGCCTCGCTGTCGCGCATCGGGGTCGCCGGCCGCAATGCCGACGATCTCGAGACGTTCTACACCGCGCTCTACCGATCGCTGTTGCATCCCAACACCTTCAACGACGCGGACGGACGCTACATCGGATTCGACGGCGCCGTGCACAGCGTGGCCGCGGGCCACACGCAGTACGCCAACTTCTCCGACTGGGACACCTACCGATGTCTGGCGGCTTTGCAGGCGCTCCTCTTTCCGGACCGAGCCAGCGATATGGCCCAATCGCTGGTGAACGACGCTGAACAGAGCGGAGCGCTGCCACGGTGGGCGGTGGCCAACGCCGCGACCGCGGAGATGAGCGGGGACAACGTGGTGCCGCTCATCGCGAACTTTCACGCCTTCGGCGCCGAGGACTTCGACACGAGGGCTGCGCTGCGCTACATGGTGAACGCGGCGACGAAAGGCGGTGTGGGGCTGGGCGGTTACGTGGAACGACCGGGGATCGACACGTATCAGCAATTCGGGTACGCGCCGTTCTCCTTCGAGTTCCGCACCGATGGCTGGATCGCCGCCGCATCGATCACGCTCGAGTGGTCGGTCGACGACTTCACCATTTCGCGGTTCGCCGATGCGCTCGGAGACACGGCAACCGCCGCCGAATTCCAGCGCCGGTCCCAGTACTGGCAGAACCTGTTCAACCCGACCACCCGGTACATCTCGCCCCGAAACTGGACCACCTTCTTCCGCGCCGGCCCGGCGTTTGTGGTGTCCCCGAAAGACTTCGGCCAGGTCGGGTTCGACGAGGGCAACGCCGCGCAGTACGTCTGGTGGGTGCCGCACAACGTGGCCGGCCTGGTGACCGCGCTCGGCGGGCGCCAGGCGGTGGCCGGGCGGCTCGACGGCTTCACCAAGAAGCTCAACGTCGGCCCCAACGAGCCCTACCTGTGGGCCGGTAACGAACCCGGCTTCGGGGTGCCGTGGCTGTACAACTACATCGGTCAGCCGTGGAAGGCGCAGCGCACCGTCGACCGGGTGCGCGGGCTGTTCGGGCCGACGGCCGACGGGGAGCCGGGCAACGACGATCTGGGCGCGATGGCCAGCTGGTACGTCTGGGCGGCCCTGGGCCTCTACCCGAGCACGCCGGGAACGTCGATCCTCACCGTGGCCGCACCGCTCTTCGACCGTGCCGTGATCGCGCTCCCGGGCGGCAAAGCCATCCGCATCTCCGCGCCGGGCGCGTCCGGACCGCGCCACCTCAAATACATCAGCGGCCTGCGTGTCGACGGCCGGGCCACCGATCACACGTGGTTGCCCGAGTCATTCGTCCGCACCGGCGGGGACCTGAACTTCTCGCTCGTCGCGTATCCCGACAGGACTTGGGGCACAAGCGAATCGTCCGCGCCGCCGTCCTTCGGCGCGGGCAGTTCGGCGGTAACCGTCAACATCCCCAACCCCATCGTCACGATCGCGCCGGGCACGACGGGCACGGTGAGAATCGACGCTCAACGAATGATTGATGATGCCGGCGGCTACACCGTCACCGGCACCGCCTCGGACGCCGGGATCACCGTGACACCCACGACGGGACAGTTCTCCTCCGACGGGTCGGCGAGCATCGATGTACCCATCAAGGTCGACCGGTCGGTGACCCCGGAGTATTACCTGGTGTACTTGACCTCTACGGTCGGCCAAACCGCGCGCACGTCAACCATTCTCGTGGTCGTGCAGCAGGGAAGCGAGTGATCCGGCGGCGAAGCGTTAGACCATCTCGTTCTTGGTCAACCACCGCATCACCGGCCACCCGGCGAACACGGGGAGCCAGCAGGTGAGCACCCGATACAACAGAACGGACGGCACGCCGATGGCCGCCGGCACCCCGAAGGCGGCCAGGCCACCGATCAGCGCCGCCTCGACGGCCCCGACCCCGCCTGGCGTCGGCGCGGCCGACGCCAGCGTTCCGCCGACCATGGTGACCACGGTGCAGGTGACGAACGAAGCGCCGCCGCCGAATGCTTCGACGCTGGTCCACAGGGCCAGCGCCGCACCCAGAGTCGTTCCCGCGCAACCGACTACGATCAGCCCCAGTCGTTTCGGCTCCCGCGCGACCTCCACGAGGTCGGTTGTCACCTCCTTGAGTTTCGGGCGCACGTCCGTGGCCAGCCAGCGTCGCAGCGTGGGCACGAACAGAAAGGTGCCGACGATCCCCAGCGCCAGGCCCGCGATCAGGTAGAGGACCGTGGCGGTGGGGACGAAGTGCGACAGGTTCATCGACGCGCCCGCGACGGTGCTGAACAGGATCAGCAACACGAGGTGCATGATCACCTGCACGGATTGCTGCAGGGCCACCGCGGTGGTGGCCCGCATGGCGGACAGCCCGCCGCCCTTTTGCAGGTACCGTGTGCTCAGCGCGAGGCCCCCCACTCCGGCCGGGGTGGTGGTCGCCGCAAAGGTGTTGGCCACCTGCGCGATTGACAGCCTCCAGAAGTTGACCGTCTCATCGGCGGACGCCCACAGTGCGGCGGCCGCCCCGACGTAGGTGAGCGCCGAGACCGCCAGGCCCAGCAGCGCCCACCACCAGTTCGCGGTCCTCAGTTGGAAGAAGAAGGTGGGCGCGGTGCTGATGAAGGGGTACGCGACATAGACCAGCGCCCCGAAGAGGACCAGCTGGATGATCTGGCTGCGGGTGAATCGGGTGATGGTCTCGGGTTTGATCTGGTCGGCCCCGGTCTGCCGCTTCACCTCCGCACGGGCGGCCGATATGACGGCGCCCGCATCCGAAATTGATCTGCGAATGGGCCGGGGCACAGCGACTTTCGTCAATCGACGCGACGCGCTCAGGATGGTGTCCCGATCGAACGCCTCGATCGCGGCGGCCACCGCCGATTTGGGCTCATACAGCGCCGACGTCGTCACCAGCAGCTGGGCGATGTCGGATTGGAGTTGGGCTTCGGTGGCGCCGTATTCGGCGCTGTGGAAGCCGCCGAAGAGCACGGTGCCGCCGTCGACGGTGATTTCGTTGCCCCGCAGGTCGCCGTGCGCGATCTGCTGGTCGTTGAGGATTCGCAGCGCTTGCCACACCTTCTCCACCGGCGTGGACCGCGCGCATCGGCCGAGCGGCAGGCCATCGGGTGGCTTGTGCGAGTACAGGATCCAGCCCCGGTCGAGGGTGGCGACGGCGATCGTCGCGGTGTTGGCAAGGTTCACCTGTCCGATGGCGATCGTCATCAGGGCGCGATGCTCGACGGCGCGGCGCATGGAGGTCAGCAGGGGCGCGGTCTCGGTGTCGCGCAGTCGCAGCTTGATCCACAGTTGGCGCAGCGTGCCGCCGCTGCGCTGATGCGGACCGTACAGCTCGACGACCGCTTCGCTGTCGGGCTCGTCGCATCCGGCCGAAAGGACGAGCGGGCCGCGACCGGCGGGCCGGACCACGCTCAGCCGCGAGACGACGAAACCGCGCCTGGCCATCGCGCGCACGGCCGCCTCCAGCGGCACCTCGAGCGCGGGGGTGCCGACCACGAGGACCACCAGCGAGCCGACCAGCCAGCCGACGGCCAGGCCCAGCAGGGCGCGGGCCGGCACGATGGCGCTGACGACGAGGTGGATCGGCACGAAGGCCAGCAGCAGCGCCCACCACCAATGCCGCCAGCGCGCGGGCAGCCACGGCCCCGAGACGGTCAGCACCGCCGCCAGCATCCCGATCCAGCGCGGGTCGTCGAGGAACTGCCCCAAGACGGTTTGCAGGCGTTCGGAGAGGTCGAAGTGCCAGCGGGGCGCCGAAAACCCGTTGCCGCCCACCGACAGCGGAAGCGCGGCGAGCAGCGCGGCGGCCGCATACGCGCCGAGCAGTTTCCATTGCCGGCCGACGATGAGACCGATCAAGATCATGAAGGGCAGGGCCAGGATCGCCACGCCGTACGCGAGGTACACCAGATCGGACTGCCGGGGGGAGAGCACCCCGACGATCTGCGAGATGGACTTCTCCAGCGCATCCCACTGCGGCCGGGTGATCAGCGAGCTGGTGATCACCACGGCGAGGAAGGTCACGCTCGCGGCCAGCCGCAGGATGTCGTTGGTGCGCCGGGTCAACGGCTGCAGCAAGCTGCCGGAAACGCTGATCTCGCGCCCGTCGACTCGCATCTGGTAACGATCCTTCGGATCCGTTCGGCGCCGCTGATCGATCCCGCTCGCCGGCTCGCCGACAACTTAACGCCGATACCCGCTTGCGCGACAGCTGCCACCCACCTGGCGCGCGTAGGGTCGTGTACGTAGGTGAGCTAGCGAATCGGAGGGCGTGAACGTGGCCAGAACGGACAACGACACCTGGGAGATCACCGAGAGCGTGGGGGCGACGGCGCTGGGGGTGGCGTCCGCCCGCGCGGCCGAGACGCGCAGCGAGAATCCCTTGATCCGGGATCCCTTCGCGCAGATCTTCCTCGACGCCGCCGGCGACGGGGTGTGGAACTGGCACTCGGCGCCGCAGCTGCCGGACGAACTCGTCGAGGCCGAACCGGAATTGCCGCTGCAGATGCAGGCGATGGTCGGCTACATGGCGTCGCGTACCGCGTTTTTCGACGAGTTCTTCCTCGCCGCGACGCGCGCCGGCATCCGGCAGGCGGTGATCCTGGCGGCGGGCCTGGACGCGCGGGCGTGGCGGCTGCAGTGGCCGGACGGAACCACCGTCTACGAGTTGGACCAGCCCCGGGTGCTGGACTTCAAATCGTCGACGCTGACCGAACACGGGGCGCAGCCCGCGTGCCACCGCATCGCCGTCCCGGTCGACCTGCGCCACGATTGGCCGGCGGCGTTGCGGCAGGCCGGGTTTGACCCCTCGGCGCCCAGCGTGTGGTCGGCCGAGGGGCTGATGCCGTACTTGCCGGCCGCCGCCCAGGAGTTGCTGTTCGACCGCGTGCACGGGCTGACCGCCCCGGGCAGCCGCGTTGCCGTCGAGGCGCTGGGCCCCAAGTTCCTCGACCCGGAGTTCCGCGCGAAGCGCCGCGCGCGGATGGACCGGGTGCGCGCCTTGATGGCGCGGGTGGACCCGGACCGGGAGGTGCCGAGGACCGACGAGCTGTGGTACTTCGAGGAGCGCGAGGACGTCGGTGACTGGTTCCGCCGCCACGGCTGGAGCGTGACGGTCACCCCGTCCGACAAGCTGATGGCCGGCTACGACCGCGCGGCGCCCAAGGAGGTCGAGGATGCCGTGCCCGGAAACCTGTTTGTGTCCGCGGAACGGCCGCAGGGCTAGCGGAGGTCGCGCGAGCGACTCGAGGAGCGCCCCGATGCGGGTATATCGATTCGACAACTCACGTGGACTCGACGGTCTCGAGATGAGTGACGAGCCCATGCCCGCCCCGCAACGCGGTGAACTGTTGCTCAAAATCCGGGCGGTGTCACTGAACTATCGCGACATCGCGATCCCGCTGGGGCGCTACGTGCGCGAGAGTAAGTCTGGTCTCGTGCCGTGCAGCGACGCTGCCGCCGAAGTGGCCGAGACCGGTGAAGGCGTTGACGACTACCGCCCGGGCGACCGCGTGGTAAGCGTATTCCACCCCAGGTGGTTCGGCGGCCCGCTACCGGCGACGGCGAACTCCGACAGCTACGGCAGCGGGCAAGATGGCTGGCTCACCGAATACAAAGTGGTATCGCGGGAATCGGTGGTAGCCACGCCGAACGCCTTGACCGATGAACAGGCAGCGACACTGCCCTGCGCGGCTGTCACCGCCTGGAATGCGTTGGGCGGCCCCACGCCGATCCGCGCCGGCCAGACTGTGTTGACCCTCGGCTCGGGCGGTGTTTCCGTCTTTGCCCTTCAACTGGCCAAACTGCTGGGTGCTCGGGTCATCGCGACGACGTCGAGCCTCGAGAAAGCACAGGCCCTGACCAAGTTGCGGGCCGACGATGTCATCAACTACCGCGACTACCCGCAGTGGAGTGAGCGGGTTCGCGCCCTGACCGACGGCCGAGGCGTCGATCGCGTCGTCGAAGTCGGCGGCCCCGCCACCATCGACCAGTCTTTACGGGCGGTCGCGATTGGCGGAGAGGTGACGCTGATCGGCTTCCTCAGTGAAGCCGACCCCGGCATCGATTACTTCCTCCTCAAGGGTGCCGGCGCGACAACCCGGTCGATCACCGGCTGCATTCCCGTGGCACCGACTGCGCGCACCAGCTCCTGTGTATCGCTGCGGTCCCCGAC
>NZ_LZKH01000153.1:0-633 GCF_001672745.1 Mycobacterium sp. E1386 | reverse complement strand
CAACGGCCCCGAACCCGGACCCGCATACATCCGACCGGAATTAACCTCCGGCGGTAACGCCCCGAAGTCAAACACCTACGAACCCCCCGGCTCGAACCATGTGTTTCCCTTGCGAGTGTTCTGGATGGCTGCTTTCAAGCGATGCGCTTGCTTGCGAAGGCTAGAGCGCCGCGCCATCTCCTCGCTGCCCGTGACGGGTCGGTCGGCGAGGACGGCACCCCTTTGCAGCGGGCAGCGGGGAATGCACGCAAAGACGGGCCGGCGGACGCCCGCGGGCCCGGGCCGCCCGCTACCTGGGGGAACGGTGCGTCGGCCCTATCTCGGCCGACCAGTGATCCCGCGGAGCCGGGGCGGATCACACCGGGCGCGGGACAAAAAATCCGGTCGCAGATAAAGGGACCCCAGCGGCGTCGGCCGGAGCAGGGGCCGACGGCGCGGTGGGGCAAGGCCTCCGCCGCGCGGCGGTCCGCGGGGCCCAACGCGAAACACGCTTTAGCGCGGCACTTTTCGCGCGCTAAAGCGTGTTTCTACGCTGCCGAAAGCGACCGGTGGTTATCCGGCGAAGGGGGGTCGGGCCATGACGGTGGGCCGGAATCCGTATCGGGGTCCGGCGCCGGCGTGGGTGCCAGAGCC
>NZ_LZKH01000152.1:0-1634 GCF_001672745.1 Mycobacterium sp. E1386 | reverse complement strand
GCGTCGGGAGCCGCGGGCGCAAGCCCTCCATCAGCTCGCGTCGCACCGCGAGCGCCCCGACGCCGCGCGGCCCCGCGGCTGCGCCCCCACCACCACCGCCGCCGCCGGAGCGGATGAAGCCTCCGCGGCTCTACGTGGCCGCGGCGTGGGTGATCATCGTCGCCGGCATCGTCTTCATCATCTCCACCGTGTTCTTCGCCGGCGCGTTCGTCTGGCATCACCAGCACTGCCACCACCACCACGGCCAGATGTTCAAGCCGGGTGGCGGCCCGGGTGGTCCCGGGCCGGGCAACGGCCCGTGGGGACCTGGATACGGCCCCGGACCGTGGGGGTCCGGTGGGCCCGGATCCGCCGGCGGCCCATGGGGTGACGGCGGTCCCGGGTTGATCGTGCCCATGCCCCCCGGCGGTCCGGGCGGCCCCGGCGGGCCGGCCGGCGGACCGGGTGTGAGCGGTCCTGGCGGCCCGCCGCCGGCGAGCGCAACTCCCAGCCCCCCGCCGCGACGGCCCTAGCGGAAGGCCCACGCCGAGGTTTTTCTTGACGTGGTCCAGGAAGAGAGCAGGGTGATTGGTGTGCAGCAATTTTCGTCGCCACAGCCCGGAGTCAGCCCAGCAAACGAGGAGAGAGCGAAATGACGGAACGTTTCACCACCACTGACGCCGGCATCGCTGCGCCCAGCGACGACCAGTCGCTGACGATCGGTCCCGACGGGCCGATCCTGCTGCAGGACCACTACCTGATCGAGCAGATGGCCCAGTTCAACCGGGAGCGCATCCCGGAGCGGCAGCCGCACGCGAAGGGGGGCGGCGCCTTCGGCACCTTCGAAGTCACCAACGACGTCAGCCAATACACCAGGGCCGCGGTCTTCCAGCCCGGCACCAAGACCGACATGCTCGCCAGGTTCTCGACGGTCGCCGGCGAGCGCGGCAGCCCAGACACCTGGCGCGACCCGCGTGGCTTCGCGCTGAAGTTCTACACCAGCGAAGGCAACTTCGACCTGGTCGGCAACAACACGCCGGTGTTCTTCATGCGCGACCCGCTGAAGTTCCAGCACTTCATCCGGTCCCAAAAGCGCATGCAGGCAACGAACTTGCGCGACCACAACATGCAGTGGGACTTCTGGACGCTCTCACCGGAGTCCGCGCACCAGGTGACCTGGCTGATGGGTGATCGCGGCATCCCCAAGACGTGGCGGCACATGAACGGCTACAGCAGCCACACGTACAGCTGGATCAACGCCGCCGGCGAGATCTTCTGGGTGAAGTACCACTTCATCACCGACCAGGGCATCGACTTCCTGACCCAGGAGGACGCCGACCGGCTGGCCGGCGAGGACGGCGACTACCACCAGCGCGACCTGTACGACGCGATCGAGGGCGGGGATGACCCGAGTTGGACGCTGAAGATGCAGATCATGCCGTACGAGGAGGCCCGCAACTACCGGTTCAACCCGTTCGACCTGACCAAGGTGTGGCCGCACGGCGACTACCCGCTGATCGACGTCGGCAAGATGACGCTGAACCGCAACGTCACCGACTACCACACCGAGATCGAGCAGGCCGCCTTCGAGCCGAACAACACCGTGCCCGGCACCGGGCTCAGCCCCGACAAGATGCTGCAGGCCCGCGGGTTCT
>NZ_LZKH01000151.1:0-577 GCF_001672745.1 Mycobacterium sp. E1386 | reverse complement strand
CCATCGGCGCCCCAGCGCACCAGGTCGCCGGTGCGATACATGCGCGCGCCGGCCCCGCCGAACGGGCACGCGACGAACCGCGTCGCCGACAACCCCGACCGGCCCACATACCCATACGCCAAACCGCGCCCGGCCACATACAGCTCACCGACCACGCCCGCGGGCACGGGGTTAAGCCATGGGTCGAGCACGAAGAAGCCCAGATGCGCCAGCGGCAGCCCGATCGGGCTGGCGTTGACGTCGACGTCACCGTCGACGATCTTCCGGAACGAGGCGTGCACCGTGGTCTCGGTGATGCCGTACATGTTGATCAGATGCGGATAACCGGGGTGGTTGTGCAACCACTTGCCCAGCCGATGCGGCTCGAGCGCCTCGCCACCGAACACCACCGTCTGCAACTTCGACTCTTTGCCCAGCTCGGGCGCGAGGACAGAGAACGCCGACGGCGTCTGGCTGAGCACACTGACCTGTTCGCGAACCAGCATGGCGTGCAACTCTTTCGGCGAGCGCACGACGTTGTCGGGCACCATCACCAGCCGGCCGCCGTACAACAGCGACCCGAAGATCTCCCACACCG
>NZ_LZKH01000150.1:0-23589 GCF_001672745.1 Mycobacterium sp. E1386 | reverse complement strand
AATCTGCTCGGGCGCGAAGCGGTAACCGAGCCGGCCCAGTAAACCCAGCAACTCGTCCGACGACAGCAGGTAGAACAGCATCAGCACATCGGCCTGCTTGGACGCCTTGTAGTTGTTCACGCTGTCGTTCTCGGCCTCCAGGATGCGGTCAAGCCGCTGGATGTTCCCGTACCGTTGCCGGTACTCGTCCCAATCCAGTTCCGCCAGTTCGGCATAACCTTCGAACTGACTGATCACGCCGTCGTGGAAGGGCACGAACATCCGCCGCGTCACGCGGTCCCACCTATCGAGCTCGTCGGCCGTGAGATCCACCTTCGCCACCAAATCGAGCCGGTCCCGCAGCGGTAGCAGATCGAGCGCGTCCATCGCCCGCATGATCACCCAGACGGCCATCACATTGGTGTATGCGTTGTTGTCGATGCCGTCGTATTCCTTGCCCGGATAACCCGAATGGAATTCGTCGGGGCCGATGACGCCGCGGATCGTGTAACGTCCGCTGGTCTCGTCCAGTTTCGCCAGACCCGCCCAGAACCGTGCGATTTCCACGAGCATCTCGGCGCCGTAGTCGACGAGCAACTGGCGGTCACCAGACACCTGATAGTGCTGCCAGAGGTTGTAGGCGATGGCGAGACCGACATGATGCGCACGCCCGCTCGGATCCGGATTCCAGTGTCCGGACTGCGGATTGAGGTGCATTTCCTGGCTGACCTCGCGGCCGTCGCTACCCGACTGCCAGGGATACATCGCGCCGAGGTAACCCGCCACCCGCGCCGCTCGGCGGGCCTCGGGGAGCCGCCGATACCGGTAGAGCAGCAGCGACCGGGTCACGTTCGGCATCCTTATGCCGAGGACCGGGGACACGAACAACGCGTCCCAGAAAACGTGCCCGCGGTAGGCCTCGCCGTGCAGGCCCCTCGCAGGTACGCCGGCGTCGAGGTCGGCTGTGTGCGGTGAGATCGTCTGCAGCACATGCACCAGGTGCAGCCGCAGGATGCGTAGCGCGTCGGCGCTGTCGACGCCGTCGGCCAGGCCGATGGCGCATTGCTCCCACAGCAGGGCCCACGCCCGGGCATGCTGACGATGCAGCTCGGCGTAGCGGCCGGCGGCATCGAGGTGCAGCTGGGCGGTGCTCGCCGGTTCCGAGATGGCGCTGTCCCGGCTCGTGAAGATGGTCGCGATCTTTTCCAGCGTGACCGATTGCCCCACCGCCAGCGCGACCTGGATGTCGTGCCCGCCGCGGCCGGCTTCCCGCACGATCTTGTACTGCGCAATGGCCCGAGCGTCGTCGCACCACGCGCTGCTGCGTGCGGCCACCGCGATGCCGATGTGTGATTGCGAGGTCTCGGCGCGCAAGATCGCCGAGTCGGCTGCGGACTCGTCGACCACCGTTGACGCGAGGTGCGTGCTCGACAGCGAACGGTAGCGCTCGACCATGCTATTGCACACATTGCCGTCCAGCAGCGACCGGAACTCGATTGTGCCCGACCAGTTCTCAGCATTGACGGTGGTTTGCATGGCGAGCAGGTGCGGCTGGTCCATGGACGCGAACCGTGCTTGGGTCATTGTCGTGATCTGGCCCGCGCCGTCCCGGAATCGCAGGGCGCGGGTCAGCGTCGCATGCCTCAGGTTGAACGTCTGCCTGTAGGACAACAATTCGGTGTCGTCGATGTGAAACCACGGCCCGCCGTTGATCCGGAAGGTCAGCGAGAGCCAGTTGGGGAGGTTGACCAGGCTCTCGTTCTCGATGGTCCGGCCGGCGATGCGATCGACCAGCGTGTTGTAGACGCCGGCCACATACGTCCCCGGGTAATGCGCCTCGGCTGCTGTCGCCTCGGGTGCGCAGCCACGGGTGGCGACGTAGCCGTTACCGACGGTGCACAGCGTTTCGCGCAGCCGCTCGTAGGCGGGGTCATATCCCTCGTAGACCAGCTCCCACGGATCGCTGGGCTCGGCCGCCGCGCGTAGATCGTTTGCCAGGCGCCGGACGAAATCACACACCGCGGACGGATTCGCCAGGCTGAACAGCGCGGCGCACGGGCGATCCCCGTCCTCGTTGTACCGCAACGCAATTCCGATGCCGTCGAATTGGACGGCGTCGAAGGCATCCTCGTCGGTAAGGTCTTCGCCGACATAGATCGGTAGCACGGTGCCGCTGCCCGTTCCCTCGATGTGTTCGAGGATCCAGTTGAGCGTCCTGCCCTTGCCCCAATCGAGGCTGGGCCGAAGCTCGATGACTTTGCGCCCCGCGGTGATTCGCAGGCCCTGGGATCGGCCGAGCTTGCGTGTCGTCGCGATTACGCGGTCGACCTCTTTCGGGTCGACGTTGCGGTAGTGAACCGCGACCGCGAAGCGCTTGTGCTCCACCCGGATTCCGGGGATATCGCCGAGCAGCTCGGCCAACCGGTGGGCCGCGCGCGCCAGGGCGGCGGTGGCACCGATGGCCGCCGCGTTGTCATGGTGGGTGCCGTCCGGTGCCACGAGTTCGAAGCCGTGACTGCCGGCGTACCAGATTCCGTCCACGTTCACGCGTTCGCGAAGATCGCTCAGATCGCGCCCGCTTATCACCGCGACGGGGCACTGGGTCGCCAGGGCGCGCAGCGCTTCGGCGGCGCCCTCGACCAGGGTGGCGGCCTCCGGCTCGGCGACGATCTCGGACAGCGTGCCGTCGAAGTCGAGGAACACCGCCGGGCGCCGGCTGGCCACCAGTTCCTTCAGCTGGCTGTAGACCGCCATCGCGTCGGCGATGGTCGACAAGGGTTTGCCGCCCGACCGCACCGAGATCTCGGCAAGATCGCCGACGACGGTGTCCGCCCCGCGGGAAAGCAACTCGCCGGTTCCTCCGTTGCGCTCCAGACCTATGACGAGGCCGAAACCGGCGTCGTGGCCGGCCGCGATTCCCGCTTCGGCGCAGTCGATGAGGACGCAACGGCCCGGCCGCACGCCCAGGCGCGTGACGGCCATGGTCAGGGCCGCATCGGCACGCTCGGCGGCGCCGGCGGCGCAGACGAGTTCCTCCACCCCCGCGGCGCGCAGCACGGCTGCGCAGTCCCGGGTCGAGGAATAGACGGCGGTGGCGACGCCGACGTCGCGCACCCGCTGCAGAAATCCGGCGGTCGATCCGCGGGCTTCTACCACCCCCGGTTCCGGCTCCACGACCACACAGTCGAGCCCGAGAATCACCGCGTCGTGGTAGCGCCTATCGACCGTAACAGGCCATTCGGTCACCTTTGTGACGATGCCACAGCACCGACGCCGGTCAAGGCAAATGGAAGCACGGGGGCCTCATGGCCATGCGGTTGGTGACTAAAGCCTCATGATCGACGGCCGTTCCCGCCATAGCGTTTTGGGCGAGGAGAGGGAGAACATCATGTCCGTACTCGCAAACCGCCATGGCATCGTCGTCGGGATCGACGGATCGCCGGCCTCGAACGCCGCCGTCTGTTGGGCGGCCCGCGACGCGGCTATGCGACACGTCCCGCTGACCGTGGTCCACATGGTGAACGCGATTGTGCCGATGTATCCGGCGCTGCCGCTGTCGACCGGCGTGGCGGTGTGGCAGGAAGAGCAAGGCCGCGAGGTTCTCGAGCAGGCGGTCAAGATCGCCGAGGAGGCCGTCACCACCGACCGCAAGCTCGACGTGCGAAGCGAGCTGAGGTGCGCGCCCCCGGTGCCCACGTTGGTCGAGATGTCCAAAGAGGCCGAGATGGTCGTCGTCGGCAGCAATGGACGCGGGGCGATGGGCAGGCTGCTGTTGGGCTCGGTGAGCAGCAGCGTGGTGCGCAGCGCGCGCTGCCCGGTCGCGGTCATCCGCGACGAAGACCCGCTCATGCCACACCCTCAGCAAGCCCCGGTGCTCGTGGGCATCGACGGCTCACCCGCATCGGACGTCGCGGTGGCCGTGGCGTTCGACGAGGCGTCGCGTCGTGGTGTCGAGCTGACGGCGCTGCACGCCTGGAGTGACGTCGACGTCTTCGAACTGCCCGGGGTGGATTGGTCGGCGGTGCGAGGGGAAGCCGAGCGGAGCCTTGCCGAACAACTTGCCGGCTGGCAGGAACGCTATCCCGACGTCACCGTGCACCGGGTCGTGGTTTCCGACCGGCCGGCCCGCCAGCTCATCGAACAGTCGGAATCCGCCCAACTCGTCGTCGTGGGCAGCCACGGTCGCGGCGGCCTGTCCGGCGTGCTGCTCGGTTCGGTCAGCAACGCCGTGGTCCACTCGGTCCGGATGCCGGTGATCGTCGCGCGGCCTTCCTAGGGTCGCGCCGCCGCCGTGCCGTATCTCGATGTGCACGAAACCCACACCGGTGTCGTCATTCTCGCCGGTGACCGCGCATACAAAGCCAAGAAGCCGGTGCTGACCGACTTTCTCGACTTCCGCTTGCCGCAGCAGCGCGAGCACGCCTGCCGCCGGGAGGTCGAGCTCAACAGCCGGCTCTCGCCCGACAGCTATCTCGGCGTCGCCCACCTCACCGACCCGCTCGGCGGCCCGCCCGAGCCGGTCGTGGTCATGCGGCGCTATCGCGACGAGGACCGCCTCGCGCACCTGGTGACCCACGACACCGCAGAGTCCGTGCACCGAGTGTTGGACGCGGTCGCGGCGGTGTTGGCCCGCTTCCACGAACGCGCCGAGCGCGGCGAGCGGATCAACGCCCAGGGCGAGCCCGCCGCGATCGAATGGCGCTGGCGGGAGAATCTGTCCGAATTGGAACGGTATGCGGCCGAATCGATTCCGGGGGTCTCGGCCGACGATGTCGCCCAGTTGCAGCGCCTGGTGGCCCAGTTCGTTGCCGGGCGCGCGGGGCTGTTCGCGCGGCGCATCCGCGACGGGCGCATCGTCGACGGGCACGGCGACCTGCTCGCCGACGACATCTTCTGGGTTGGCGGCAGCCCCGCGCTGCTGGACTGCCTGGAGTTCGACGACCGGCTGCGCCATGTCGACTGCATCGACGACGCCGCCTTTCTCGCGATGGACCTCGAGTTCCTGGGCCGCAAGGACTTCGGCGACTACTTCCTGCAGCGCTACACCGAGCACGCGGGTTGGGCGGCGCCGCCGTCGCTGTCCGACTTCTACATCGCCTACCGGGCCGCGGTGCGGGCGAAGGTGGACTGCGTCCGGGTTTCGCAGGGCAGCCCGGGCGCGTCCGACGACGCCGCCCGCCACCTGGGCATCGCCACCCGGCACCTGCAGAGCGGCACCGTTCGGCTTGCGCTCGTCGGCGGCAACCCGGGAACCGGGAAGTCCACCGTGGCCCGCGGCCTGGCCGAATCATTTGGGGCGCAGGTCATTTCCACCGACGACGTGCGCCGGGAGCTTCGCGACTCGGGCACCATCGCCGGTGAGCCCGGCGTGCTGAACGCCGGGCTCTACAGCCCCGACCAGGTCGCGATGGTCTACGAGACCGCCCTGCGCCGCGCGCGGCAGTTGCTGGGGGAGGGGCACTCGGTGATCCTCGACGGCACCTGGCGCGACGCGCGGACCCGTGACCGGGCCCACCGGCTAGCCGCCGAGACGCACTCGGCGCTCGTCGAATTCGTGTGCTCGGCGACGGCCGACGTGGCGGCCGACCGGATAAAAACCAGGCCCGCGGGCAATTCGGAGGTGACCCCGGAGATCGCCGCCGCCCTGGCCGCCGGGCACGCCGACTGGGACGGCGCGCACCGGATCGACACCTCGCGGCGCCCGGACCTCGTCGCTCGCGAGGCGCACGACCTCTGGCGGGGCGCAACGTAACAGCGGAGGTTCCAACGTCCCGCCCGCCGGGGACCAACGGCCCTGCCCGCCCCCGCAGCGCGGGGATACAGTTTGCCTCACCGAATTCGACGAAAATGGTGGCGATGGACGCGAAAGTGCCGACCGAGCAGGTCATCTGGGACGCCGTGACGCTCGCGTGCCGCGCGCCTTCGCTACACAACAGCCAACCCTGGCGGTGGGTAGCCGATGGCACCAGGCTGCACCTGTGGGCCGACCCGCGCCACGCGATGCACGCCACCGACCACACCGGCCGGGAGCTGATCCTGAGCTGCGGCGCCGTCCTCGACCACCTGCGGGTCGCGATGGCCGCCGCGGGCTGGGAAAGCGTCACCGAGCGTTTTCCCACCGAGGGCAGACCGGATCACCTCGCGAGCGTGGGCTTTTTGCCCGTGGAGAACGTGACGGCGCAGTGCCGGCTGCGGGCCGACGCGATCCTTCGGCGCCGCACCGACCGGCTGCCCCTGGGCGCACCGACCGCGTGGCCCACGTTGCATTCGACCCTGAGCCGCGCGGTGACCCCGTACGACGTGTCGCTGGACGTGGTCGACGACGACGAGCGGCCGAGGCTGGCGGAGGCGTCGCGGCTCACCGAGCAGTTGCGCCGAAGCGATACGTCCTACCTGACCGAATTGCGTTGGTGGACATCGCCCTTCGAATCCAACGCCGACCATGTGCCCGAAAGCGCCCTGGTGTCCAGCTCCGAGGCCGCGCGCGTCGACATCGCCCGCGCGTTCCCGCCGGCGGGCGGGGGCCGCCGCCGCGCCGCGATCGAGGCGGACCACTCCAAGATTGTGGTGCTGTCCACCCATGACGACGATGCGCCTGCCGAAGTGCTGCGCTGCGGTGAGGCGCTGTCGGCGGTGCTGCTCGAATGCACTTTGGCCGGCATGGCCACCTGCACGCTGACCCACATGACGGAGATGTCGCTGAGCCGCGACATCATCAGGCAGATCACCGGCGGCTCCGGCCAGCCGCAGCTGCTGATCCGGGTCGGCCGGTCACCGGCCAAGGACCCACACGCGAAACCCACCGCCCGGCGTCCGGTGACCGAAGTCCTCGAGATGCGTGGGTGACCGACATGTCAAGGGGGAGGCATCGATGACTTGGCACCGGCTGGTGATGGAAACCAGCGAGAAGGGCGGTGCGGCCCGCAGCCTCGGTGAGCCGGCGCTCGCCGCGCTAATCCAGGACGACGTCGTCGCCGGCGCCGCCCTGTATCGCCAGCCACCGCGACCCTGAGGGGCGGACCTTCAGCGAGATTGCGCTCAGGGTCGTGGACGCACCCTCAATCACAGCCCTCCTGGCAATCTCGGCGGAAACGCCTCATTGCAGTTGCACCGCGCGCTCGAGGTCCAGGATCTGCCGGGTGGTCTTGACCACCACGTCGGGGTTCAGGCTGATCGAGTCGATGCCGCAGCGAACCAGGAACTCGGCCATGTCGGGGTAGTCCGACGGCGCCTGACCGCACAACCCGGAGTGAATCCCGTTGCGCCGGCAGCCCTCCACGGCCAGACGGATCATCTCCTTGACGCCCTCGTCGCGTTCGTCGTAGTCGAAGGCCACGATCTCGCTGTCCCGGTCGACGCCGAGGGTCAGCTGGGTGAGGTCGTTGGATCCGATGGAGAACCCGTCGAAGCGCTTGGCGAACTCGTCGATGAGGATCACGTTGTTGGGGATCTCGCACATCGCGTACACCTTGAGCCCGTTCTCCCCGCGGCGCAGACCATGTTTGGCCATTTCCGCCAGCACCAGGTCCGCCTCGGCCACCCGGCGCACGAACGGCAACATCAGCACGACGTTGGTCAGCCCCATCTGTTCGCGCACCCGCTTCATCGCCCGGCACTCCAGCGCGAATCCCTCGGCGTAGGCCGGGTGCGCATAGCGCGAGGCGCCGCGGAAGCCGATCATCGGGTTGCTCTCGGCCGCCTCGAAGCCGCTGCCGCCGACCAGGCTGGCGTATTCGTTGGTCTTGAAGTCCGACATCCGCACGACGACGGGCTTGGGCCAGAAGGCGGCGGCGATGGTGCCGATCCCTTCCGACAGGCGCTCCACGAAGAATTCGGCGCCGTCGGAATAGGTGTACGTCAGCGTTTCGATGGTCCGCCGGGCCTCGGGATCGTCCACCCGGTCGGGGTGGAGCAGGGCCAGCGGGTGCACCCGGATGTACTCGTTGATGATGAACTCCATCCGGGCCAGCCCCACGCCGTCGTTCGGCAAGAACGACGTCTTGAACGCCAGATCCGGGTTGCCGAGGTTGACCATGATCTCGGTGTGCGGGCGCTCCTGATCGGAAACCTCGGTGCGATCGACGCGAAACCCCAACTCGCCGCGGTAAACCCGCCCCGTGTCGCCCTCCACGCACGACACCGTGACGACCTCGCCGTCGGGCACGCTCGTGGTGGCGTCACCCGCGCCGACAACGGCGGGGATACCGAGCTCGCGGGCGATGATCGCCGCGTGGCAGGTGCGCCCGCCCCGGTTGGTGACGATGGCCGCGGCGATCTTCATGATGGGTTCCCAGTCGGGCGTGGTGACGTCGGCCACCAGCACGTCGCCGGCCTGGAACTCCGACAGCTTCGCGAGGTTGTCCATCCTCCTGGCGATGCCCGTGGCGACCTTCTCGCCGACCGAGCGGCCCTCGGCGAGCACCTCCTTGCCCTCGGTACCCTTGCTCTCCAGCACGTAGCTTTCGACGACCGTCAGGCTGCGCTGGGACGCCGCGGTTTCGGGTCGCGCCTGGACGATGTAGAGCCGCCCGTCGAGACCATCCTTGGCCCATTCGATGTCCATCGGTCGCCCGTAGTGGCCCTCGATGGCGCAGGCGTAGCCGGCCAGCTCGAGGACGTCCTCGTCGGTAATGCAGAACCGGGCCCGGTCGGCCTTCGGGGTGGGGATGTTGCGGACGGTGTTCTTCGTCTCTCCCTCGACGTAGATCATCTTGACCGCCTTGTCCCCGATCAGCCGGCGCAGCACCGCGCGGTGGCCGGCCTGATAGGTCGGCTTGTGCACGTAGAACTCGTCGGGGTCGACCGCGCCCTGGACCACGTTCTCGCCGAGCCCGTAGGCGCCGGTGATGAATACGACGTCGTGGAAGCCGGATTCGGTGTCCAGGGTGAACATCACCCCGGACGAGGCGAGGTCGGAGCGCACCATCTTCATGACGCCGATCGACAGCGACACCTTGAAGTGGTCGAAGTCCTGGTCGACCCGGTAGTGGATGGCCCGGTCGGTGAACAGGCTGGCGAAACACCGGCGGCAGGCGTCCAGCAGGCTCTCGGTGCCCTTGATGTTGAGGAAGGTCTCCTGTTGGCCGGCGAAGCTGGCGGTCGGCAGGTCTTCGGCGGTCGCCGAGCTGCGCACGGCCAGGCTGACGTCTTCGCCGTATTCCTCCTGAAGCTGCCGGTAGGCGGCCGTGATCTCGGCGGCGAGCTCCGGGGGAAGCCCTGCGCCATAAACGATTTCGCGGGCCTGCTTGCCCTTGCGCGCCAGCGCGGTGACGTCGTCGGGGTCGAGATCGTCAAGCGTGGCGTGCAGCGTGTCCCAGGCGCCGGCGCTGTCCAGCACGTGCCGGTAGGCCTCGGCGGTGATCGCGAACCCGTGCGGAACGCGCACACCCTGCCCGGTCAGCTTCTGGAACATCTCGCCCAGGGAGGCGTTCTTCCCGCCGACCAGTGGGACGTCCTCGATGCCGATTTCTTCGAAGAAGCGGATGTAGGTGAAATCGCTCATGGTGTTCTTCCTTCGGAAGGGTTGCATCAATACGCTTCGTAGATACCGCGGTTCGCTTTTCGCATGATCACCCGTGCAGTGCGGCCGGGTTGCTGCGGGACTCGGCGGCGAAAGCATCTGCGTTGCTGCTCAATTGCTCTCCCGTCACCCCCCTCACGATATGGCCGGGGGTGCGCCGCCGCAGCCGCCGTTTGGCCTCAGTAGTTGAGGACTTACGGCCCTGCTAGCAGGGCATTGGGGCGCGGAAGGTAGCACCATGGAGCAATTGACCGCGCTCGATGCCGGCTTTTTGGAGGTCGAGGACTCGGATCCGCATGTCAGCCTGGCGGTGGGCGGCGTGTCGATCGTGGAGGGGCCGGTGCCGACCTACGACGAGTTCGTCGCCCAATTCGCCGAGCGGGTCGCAACGGTACCGCGGTGCAGGCAGGTCCTGCGGACCCATCCGCTCGACCTGCGACCACCGGAGTGGGCCGATGACCCGCACTTCGACCTCGCGCGTCACGTGCACCGCGTCGCGCTGCCGCACCCGGGCGGCGACCCTGAACTGTTCGAGATGATCGCGTCGCTGATGGAACGCCGACTCGATCGTGAGCGACCGCTATGGGAGTCGTGGATCATCGAGGGGCTCAGCGGAAATCGGTGGGCGGTGCTCACCAAGATTCATCACTGTATCGCCGACGGCATCGCGATGACGCAGCTGTTCGCCAAGTTCGGCGACGACGACGGCGACGGTGGCACCTTTGCCGTCGACGTCGGCGCCGCCAGGAAGGTCGTTCGGCGCGGGGTGGATCTGTCCAAGATCAACCTCAATCCGTTGAGCTGGGTCAGCGGAATCGGGCGAAGCGCGTTCGGCGCGGTGACCGCGGCCGAACACGCGGCGATCGGGGCGGCCGAGCTGGCCACCACGCTGTTGCGTCCCGCCCCCCAATCTTCGCTGCACGGGCCGGTAACCGCGATGCGGCGGTACAGCGTGGCCCGCGCCCGGCTGCGGGACATGAACAAGGTCGCCCGGGCATTCGGGGTCACGCTCAACGACGTTGCGCTGGCGGCGATTACCAATAGTTACCGCGCCGTCTTGCTGGCGCGCGGGGAACAGCCGGGCCGAGACTCGCTGCGCACGCTCGTCCCCGTCTCCGTCCGCGGGGTGGACCACTTCAATGTCGCCGGTAACCGGGTCTCGGCGATGCTGCCGTTGCTGCCCGTCGACGAGGCGGACCCGGTGCGGCAGCTGAAACTCGTGCACGACCGGCTCTCCCACGCCAAAGCGAGCGGTCAAAGCGAGGGTGGCAGCGCGATGGTGGTGGCCGCCAAGCGCACCCCGTTTGCGCTGTCGGCGTGGACGATTCGGTTGCTCTCGCGATTCCCTCAACGCGCGGTCGTCGCCTTGGCGAGCAACGTTCCCGGCCCACGAAGCCGCCAGCGGCTGATGGGCCGCCGGGTGCTGGAACTCCTGCCAATTCCTCCGATCGCCCTTCAGGTGCGCACCGGCATCGGAATGCTCAGCTACGCCGACAGTTTCGTCTTCGGCATCACCGCCGACTACGACTCGGCGCCCGACATCGACGCGCTCGCCGCCGGCATCGAGAAGGGGATGGCGCAATTGATTGCGGCCGCGCGTACCCGGGGCCGCAAGGCGTCATGACGCGCCGGACTCGGTGAGGCGTTCATACGCCGTCAGCAGTAGGTGGTCGAACTCCGATCGGGCATCGAGGCGCGACCCGGCGGCGCGGAAGTCTTCGGCGATCTGCTCGGCGAGCGGCCGCAACTTGACGTTCGCTGCCTGGGAAAGCCATTTGAGCAATTCGAATGCCGCGCTGCCACTGATGCCGTAGATCAGCATCAGCATGCCCTTGGCCTGTTCGATGCCGGCCCGGTTCTCGTTGATCTCGGCCAGCCTGGCGCTGACGATCTCCTCCGTCCCCTGCCCGGTGGTCGGGGAGACGTCGATGTAAAACCCGTGCGTGCCGACGACGTCGCCGTCGTCGTCGAAGAACCGGTCACCCACAACGACGACGTGGCGCACATTCCCGCCGGTGTCGATGATTCGATGGCGGGTGCTGAACGCCTGCCGGGTGTTGACGATCTGATCGATGGTGGCCGCGACCTGCCCACGGTCGTCCGGATGCTTGTGCGAGAGCACCAGATCGGTGGTCGGCGTCATGCTCCCGGGCTCGTACCCGTGCATCCGCTGCACCTCTTCCGACCACTCCCAGCGCTGGTCGGTGAAGTAGAAGCGGAACCAGCCGGCGGGTTGTGCGGCGCCGCCTGCCAACGCCTGTTCGACGTCAGCCCGTTGGCCGTCCAGTTCCCACTTCATCTCAAACCTGGTCCTGCCTGGGACCGGCGGTGGCGGCGGGCCGGGTGTTTCTGCAGGGACCCGGGCCGCCGCCTGCCCGCCGGGGATCAGGCGTTGATGACCTCGCGCTGCGAGGCGTTTTCCTTGATGGCCGTCTGTCCGTCGCCGCGACCGACGGCGATCTTGCGCGGCTTGGCCCGCTCGGCCACCGGAATCCGCAGCCGCAGAACACCTTCGCTGTAGGACGCCTCGATCTTGTCGGTGTCGAGGTTCTCGCCGAGCACCAGTTGCCGGCTGAACACCCCGCGCGGGCGTTCGGTGGCCAGCATCTCGCGGTTCGGGTCGAGGGCGGGCCGCTCGGCGCGCACGGTGACGACGTTGCGCTCGATGTCGATGTCCAGCGACTCGGCATTGATGCCGGGCAGGTCGAACTCGACGACGAACTCCTCGCCCTGGCGCCAGGCGTCCATTGGCATCACTGCCGGCCGGGCGGCCGTGCCGAACACCTGGTGGGCAACGCGGTCGAGGTCACGGAAGGGGTCGGAACGCATCAGCATGGTGGTCACCTCTCACTCCAATCTAGGCTGTGGTCTGGCTATAACCTATGTCCAATGACATAGATTTGGTATAGCACCGTCGACATAATCACGCAAGTGTGATAAATAGATTTTCTGGGCCAGCTAGCTTCGAGGAGACGCGTGATGACCGACCAACGCGGCGATTCCGGCGTCCCGGCGCCCGATCACGGCGTGTATGGCATCTCGGTGGCCGCCGAGCTGTCCGGCATCCCGGTGCAGTCGCTGCGCCTGTACGAGCGGTATGGGCTGGTCGCGCCGGCGCGAAGCAACGGCGGCACCCGGCGCTACAGCGCCGACGACCTGGCCCGGCTCAAGCGCATCAGCGAGCTGGTCGGCGCCGGTGTCAACCTGGCCGGCGTCGCCCGGATCCTCGACCTCGAGGATCACAACGCGACGCTCTCGGCGGCCAACACCGACCTACGGTCCACCAACCGGACCCTGCGGAAGGCCGCCAGAAGCGCGAGGGTCACGCAGGGGGCCGGCGAACCCGGCGAAGGGGCCGGCTGAGGCACCGCCGCCCTCCGATTGCGCTCACCGACTTCGGGTACACAGCCTGCTGTGCCCTTGAGCTGAAGGAGATGCAATGGGAGAGGTGGCGGAAGCCAAGACCCAGGTGGTCGACGGCGCGCGGCGCGAAGCGGACGAATACCGCGGCGACGAGCCCCGGCCGTTGGCCGGCTACGTGGCGGTGCTGGTCATCTACACCGCCGTGGTGGCCGTCGCGACCACGGCCGCGCTCCTCACCGGGCGGACGTTGCCCACGCGGTGGCGGATTCAGGACCTGATCACGGTCACCCTTGGCACCCACAAGCTCTCCCGAACGTTGACCAAAGACGCGGTGACGAGCCCGTTGCGCGCGCCGTTCACCCGCTTCGCGGGCAGCGGCGGACCGGCCGAGGTCATGGAAGAGGTCCGGGAGGAAAGCCCGTTGCGGCACAGCCTGGGTGAACTGCTGACGTGCCCGTTCTGCTTGGACATGTGGGTGGCGACCGGCTTCGCCATCGGCTTGGTCTTCGCCCCCAAATTCACCCGCCTGATCGCCGGCGTCTTCACCGTGTTGACCGGCGCCGACTTCCTTCAGCTGGCCTACTCGATGGCGCAGCAGTCGGCGGAGGGCTGAGCGGCGCTCAGCCGGTCTTCGGCATCGGAATGCCCTCGCTGGCCGCGAACTGCGCGTCCTCCTCGGAGGACAACCCGATCGACACCACCGACCGGGCGAACAGCGCGTCGGTCAGGTAGGCCAGCGACACCGCCCACCGGTTGACGCCCCGCGGGATCGCGTACAGGTGATACGACCGGGTGACGATCTTGGCCGGCAGGCCCGAAAGGTGGATGTTCATCGGGTTGGCCACCGCCTGCCACGGTCCCAGGTCGACCACCAGGCCCAGGTTGCGGTGCTTGTACTGCTTGGGCGTGCCGTAACCGAGGCTGGCCGCCACGTTGCGGGCCAGCACCTTGCCCTGGCGGGTGGCGTGCTGGGCGGTGGGCGGCGTGATCTTTCCCGGCTGGGTCAGGTCGGGGACCGCAGCCGCGTCGCCGGCCGCGAAGACGTCGGGGTGATCCGGCACTTGCAGATCCGCCTGCACTTTGAGCCGGCCCCGCTCGGTCGGCAGCTCCAGATTCTGGATCAGCGGCGCGCCGGTGACACCGGTCACCCAGGCGACCGTGCGCGTGTCGATGCGGGAATCATCGCTGAGCACGACGTGATCGCCGTGAGCTTCTTTGAGGGTGAGGCCGAGCCGGACGTCGATCCCGCGCCGGCGGAGCACCTTCTGCGCGGCGTCGCCCAGCTTCTTGCCGACTTCGGGCATCACCTGCTCGGCCAGATCGAGGAGTACGAACCGGACGGCGGCGGGGTCGAAGCGCATCTGCTTGGCGGCCGCGTCGGCCAGCGCCCGCAGTTGAGCCACCAATTCGGTGCCCGAGTAGGAGGCCCCGACCACGACGACGGTGCGGCGGGCCTGGGCCACCCGCGGGTCGTCCTCGATGTTGGCCAGCTCGAGCTGCTCCACGAAATGGTCTCGCAGGTATAGGGCCTCGGCTGTGGTCTTCAAGCCGCGCGCGCACGTCGCGAGGCCCGGCACGTCGAAAAGCCGTGTCACCGAGCCCGGCGTGAGCACCAACCGGTCCCAGGCCATGGTGTGGCTGCGCTCTTCGGGATCGCACCAGCTCAGCGTTCGCTGGGCGAAGTCCACACCATCGACGCGGCCGCGCACCGCGTGCACGCCTTTGAGGCTGTTGGCCAGGGGGATCGCCACGAACCGGGCATCGACGACCCCACCGGCAACGTCGGGCAGCAGCGGGGTGTACAGCATGTAATCCACCGGGGAGACGATTGTGATGTCGGCCTGCACCCGCCGTCGCCGCAGGATGCGGGCCAGGCGGTGCGCACAGGTGAATCCGGTGAAGCCGCTGCCAACGATCACTATCGAGGTCATTAATCCGAGTGTAGGACGGACGCCCCGCCTAAATCCGGGCCGCCCTTCGCGGTTGCGCGTGGCCGGTCCGCGCGATTATCGTCAAAAATGTTTGGCGGCAGCCCATTACGTGCGTGCGGCGGCGGTGCGCAGTATTCTTGCCGGCCGCGCCACGGGCGCCATTCGTCGTGGGAGCCCGAGGCTCGAGCTTCGCTATTCGGCTTATCGACTTTCGCTTGGTGGGTTGACACAGGGATGATCACAAGAAGACTTGGATAAACGAGGCGTGGCTCTCGGGAAGGAGTGTGCCCGGATTCGACAGGGGGATGCTATGCAAGAGGGCAGTACGGCGGTCGTCGCCCGGCTCGCGGAAATGGTGTCCGATCTCGGCCGACAGGACACTGACACCGCGGCGGGCCTCAGCGAACTGATCGGCAACGGCGTAATGCACGTCGCGGGTTCGCAGTACGCGGGCATCACCCTGGCGGAGCGGAGCAAGGCGGTAACCAACGTGGCCGCCACCCATCGTTACCCGATGGTGCTGGACGCGATCCAGAACCGATACGGGGAGGGGCCATGCGTTGAGGCGGCCTGGCGCCACCACGTGATGCACGTCGAGGACCTCACCGAAGACGAACGGTGGCCGCGGTACCGACGTTGTGCGCTCGAGCAGACCCCGATCCGGTCCATTCTGTCGTTCGAGTTGTTCGTCGACCGCGGCGGCATGGCCGCGCTCAACTTCTATGCCGACTCCCCGCACGCTTTCCACGACGACGCGGTGGAGCTCGGCACCGTCTACGCCACGCACATCGCGCTGGCGTGGTCAATCATGCGCCGCCAGGACCAATTCCGCAGCGCCCTGGCCTCTCGGGACATGATCGGACAGGCCAAGGGAATCGTCATGGAGCGCTTCAACCTCGACGCCGTCGAAGCGTTCGAACTGCTCACGCGGCTCTCGCAGAAATCCAACACCCGGCTCATCGACATCGCGAAATCGTTGGTCGAAAGCGAGCATCCGCTCAAACGCCGGCGCCGCTGAGGCGGCGTTTCGGGGGCCGCGAGACGGGTATGTGCTTAGCACATGAAGGCTGTCACGTGGCACGGCAAGCGCGACGTTCGGGTGGAGTCGGTGCCCGATCCGAAGATCGAGCAACCCACCGACGCGATCATCGAAGTCACGTCGACCAATATCTGCGGTTCCGACCTGCACCTGTATGAGATCCTCGGGGCCTTCATGAAGCCAGGGGACATTCTCGGGCACGAACCCATGGGAATCGTGCGTGAGGTCGGGGGCGAAACGGGCGACCTGCGGGTCGGGGACCGGGTCGTCATCCCCTTCCAAATCTCTTGCGGCAGTTGCTACATGTGCGACAAGCGGCTCTACACCCAATGCGAGACCACCCAGGTGCGCGACCAGGGCATGGGGGCCGCACTGTTCGGCTACTCGGAGCTCTACGGCGAGGTCCCCGGCGGCCAGGCCGAACTGCTGCGGGTCCCGCAGGCGCAGTTCACCCACATCAAAGTCCCTGTGGGACCGCCGGATTCGCGGTTCGTCTACCTGTCCGACGTGCTGCCGACCGCCTGGCAGGCGGTGGCCTACGCCGACATCCCGGACGGTGGCACGGTCACCGTGCTCGGCTTGGGCCCGATCGGCGACATGGCCGCCCGCATCGCCCATCACCTCGGTTATCGGGTGATCGCCGTGGACCTGGTGGCCGAACGCCTCGGACGTGCCGCGCAGCGCGGTATCCACACCATCGACCTGGGACGGCTGGACTCCCCACTGGGAGAGGCGATTAGGGACCTGACCGATGGGCGCGGCTCCGACTCGGTCATCGATGCGGTGGGCATGGAAGCGCACGGTTCCCCGGCGGCCAAGCTGGCCCAACAGGCCACCGGAATGTTGCCGGACTTCATCGGCAAGCGGCTCATGCAGACCGCCGGCGTGGACCGGCTCAGCGCCCTGTACTCCGCCATCGACATCGTGCGCCGGGGCGGCACGATATCTCTGATAGGCGTGTACGGCGGGATGGCCGACCCGCTGCCGATGCTCACCCTGTTCGACAAGCAGGTGACCCTCCGGATGGGCCAGGCGAACGTGAAGAGGTGGGTGGACGACATCATGCCGCTGCTCACCGACGACGACCCGCTCGGCGTCGACACCTTCGCGTCGCATGTGCTGCCCCTCGACCAGGCCCCGCACGCCTACGAGATCTTCCAGAAGAAGCAGGACGGTGCGGTTAAGGTCATGTTAAGACCCTGAAAACCGCTGTGCGGCAAGGCCTCTCCGATCCGCCGTTTGGGGGAGGCCCCGGTAGGGTATTGAAAGCGCCATGACATCCGCAGAAGTATCCGTCCCCACGCCCACCGGAGAGGTGTGGCCGGGCCGCGCCTACCCCCTGGGCTCCACCTACGACGGGGCGGGCACCAATTTCGCCGTCTTCAGCGAAGTGGCCGAGCGGGTGGAGCTGTGCCTGTTCGACGCCGACGGCACCGAGAGCCGGATCCCGCTGCCCGAGGTCGACGGCTACATCTGGCACGCCTACATTCCCAACATTGAACCCGGACAGCGCTACGGCTACCGCGTGCACGGCCCGTACGACCCGCAGAACGGCTTGCGGTGCAACCCGAACAAGCTGCTGGTGGACCCGTATTCGAAGGCCATCGACGGGTCGTTCGAGTGGGACCAGGCCCTGTTCAGCTATAACTTCGGCGACCCGGACAGCCGCAACGACGACGACTCCGCCGCCTTCATGCCGAAGTCGGTGGTGATCAACCCCTACTTCGACTGGGGCAACGACCGGCCACCGGACCACCAATACGCCGACACGGTCATCTACGAGGCGCACGTCAAGGGCCTGACGCAGACCCACCCCGACATCCCCGAGCAGCTGCGCGGCACCTACGCGGGCGTCGCGCACCCGGTGATCATCGAGCACCTCAAGAACCTCGGCGTCACGGCCATCGAGCTGATGCCGGTGCACCACTTCGCCAACGACTCCACCCTGGTCGACAGGGGCCTGTCAAATTACTGGGGCTACAACACGATCGGATTTTTCGCACCCGACTTCAAGTACTCCAGCTCCGCCTCGCCCGGCGGGCAGGTGCAGGAATTCAAGGCCATGGTGCGCGCCCTGCACGAGGCCGGCATCGAGGTCATCCTCGACGTCGTCTACAACCACACGGCCGAGGGCAACCACATGGGCCCGACGCTGTCGATGCGCGGCATCGACAACGCCGCGTACTACCGGCTCGTCGACGATGACAAGCGGTACTACATGGACTACACCGGTACCGGTAACAGCCTCAACGTCGGGCACCCGCACGCCCTGCAGCTGATCATGGACTCGCTGCGCTACTGGGTGACCGAGATGCATGTCGACGGCTTCCGCTTCGACCTCGCCTCGACGCTGGCCCGCGAGTTCTACGACGTCGACCGGCTGGCCACGTTCTTCGAACTGGTGCAACAGGATCCGACGGTCAGCCAGGTCAAGCTGATCGCCGAGCCGTGGGATGTCGGGCCGGGTGGCTACCAGGTGGGCAACTTCCCGCCGCAGTGGACGGAATGGAACGGCAAGTACCGCGACGCCGTCCGGGACTTCTGGCGGGGCGAGCCGTCGACCCTCGACGAGTTCGCCTACCGGCTGTCCGGATCGGCCGACCTGTACGAGCACACCGCGCGGCGTCCCGTCGCGTCGATCAACTTCGTCATCGCCCATGACGGGTTCACGCTGCGAGACCTGGTGTCCTACAACGAGAAACACAACGAGGCCAACGGCGAGGACAACAACGACGGCGAGAGCCACAACCGGTCCTGGAACTGCGGCGCGGAGGGTCCGACCGACGACCCGGACGTCAACGCGCTGCGCGCGCGCCAACAGCGCAACTTCCTCACCACGCTGCTGCTCTCGCAGGGCGTGCCGATGATCTGCCACGGCGACGAGCTTGGCCGCACCCAGCACGGCAACAACAACGGGTACTGCCAGGACAACGAACTCACCTGGATCGACTGGTCCAAGACCGACAACGGCCTGCTGGAGTTCACCCGCCTCGTGTCGGCGCTGCGCGCCAACCATCCGGTGTTCCGCAGGCGCCGGTTCTTCTCCGGCAAGCCGCTGGGCCGCCGCGGCCAGGACGGGCTCCCCGACATCGCCTGGTTCACCCCCGAGGGCACCGAGATGACCGAGGAGGACTGGGGCGCGGGATTCGCGAAGTCCGTCGCGGTGTTCCTCAACGGACACGGCATCCCGGACCGCGACGCGCGGGGCCAGCGGGTGCTCGACGACTCGTTCCTGCTCTGTTTCAACGCCCACTACGAGCCGATCGAATTCACGTTGCCGGCAAAGGAATTCGGTGCATCGTGGCAGCTCGTGGTCTTCACCGGCCCCGACGAGGAGACGCCCGCGGAGGAGGTGCCCGGCGGTGGCACGCTCACCGTGGACGCGCACACGGCCGTGGTGCTGCAGGCCCCCGACGGGGGCTGATCCCGCCCGGGTGGCCGGGGACCTTCCGCCCATGGATTGATTACCTTGTGCCCTCGGGCATCGGCCGTCGATCCGCGCACACTGTCGGGTGCGCGCCGTGGGGGAAGGAAGGGGCAGCCGATGGACGGGCGGAGCCCCGAGGCGTGCCTGAACGACGTGGCCTGGTGCAGGCGGATCGCCCTGGCGGTGGTGTTCGCCATCGCGACGATGACGTGGGTGGGCTGGGCGACGGGTATTGACCGACTGACCCGCATCCACCCGACCTGGCCGGAGATGATGCCCTGGACGGGCGTTTGGCTGGTGGGGCTGGGTGCGGCGATTCTGCTCCAGTCGGGGCGCCCCTCGCTCGGGCGCGCGTGGGGCGGGCGAGGACTGGCACTGGTCGTGGGCGTCCTCGCCGTGATCGTGCTCGCGGAGTACGCCACCGGCAGGCCGTCGACCGGATTCGACCAGGTGTGGTTCGGTGACGCGGTCCGTGCATCACGATGGAGCTGGCCGGGGCGGCCGAGCCCGCAGACAGGCGTGTCGGCGCTGTTCCTGGCGGCGGCCACCGGCCTGATCCGAGTGGATCGCGGGACGCGCGTGGTCCGGCCCGCGTGCACCGCCGCGGGCGGTGCCATCCCATTCGTCACGGTCGGTGCCTACCTCTTCGACGCGCTGGCGCTGGTGGGCACCTCGTCTTCGACCGGCCAGGCACTGATGACGGCGTCGGCGCTGCTGCTGGTCGCCGCGGCGACGGCGCTGGCGCGCCCCGACCGGTTCCCGGTCGCCTGGCTGCTCGCCCGCCCCGACCGGAAGTCGCTGCTTCGGCTGGCCGGCCTGCTCGCCGCGCTTCCGGTCGTCGTCGCGGTTTCGCGGCCGATCTTCCTGGCGCTCGGGGTCGGACCGCACGCCGAGTGGACCTTCTCGATCCTGCTGGGAACCCTCGTCGTCGGGGTGATCACTTTCGTGTTCATCCAGAACGAGCAGAAACTGCTGATCGAGAAGGAGCTGGCCAGTACCGAGCGCGCCGAGGCCGAGGCGCGCTACCGCATCCTCGCCGACAACGCGGTCGACATCATCGTGCACCTGCGCGACGGCGAGCTTGCGTGGGTCTCGCCGTCCGTGGAGGCCGCGTTGGGCCGCGCCCCGCAAGACTGGACCGGCTCGGATTTCGACCAGTACATCCATCCGCGTGACCTCGAGGCGGTCATGACCGCGCTGGGGAGGGTCGCGGCCGGCGAATCGATGCTGCAACGGTTCCGGGTGCGTTCCGCCGACGGCAACTACCACTGGGTCGAGGGCCACGGAAAACCGTACGTCGACGCCGAGGGCAACACCGACGGCCTGATCGCCGCGGTGCGCGTCATCGACGAGCAGGTGGAGGCGGAGCGGCGGCTGGAACGGATGGCGAGGTTCGACACCCTTACCGGGCTGGTGAACCGGGCCGAGGCCATCAGCCGATTCGAGGCCGCGATGCGGAAGCCACGACCGCTCGGAACGTATGTCGGGGTCCTGTTCTGCGACGTCGACCGCTTCAAGGAGATCAACGACACCTGGGGCCACGGCGTGGGCGACTGTGTGCTGTCAACCCTCGCCGCGCGGATCCGCGAAAGTGTGCGCGCGGGTGACACGGTGGGCCGGATGGGCGGCGACGAGATGCTCGTCCTGCTGCCCGACATCCACAGCATGGACGAGCTCGTCCAGATCGCCGAGAAGATTCGCTGCCGTGCCGCCGAACCCATTGCGGTAGCCGGGAAGTGGTTATCGGCGACGCTCAGCATCGGCGCCACGCTTGCCATGCCCGGCGAGTCCGTCGACGCAATCACCGCCCGGGCGGACGCGGCCATGTATCGGGCCAAGCTGGGTGACCGGAACACCGTGGTTCGCAACTAAATTGCCGAGCCCCCGCCCTGCGACGCGTGATATCCGGTAGGTTTTTGCCGACGGCAGCTCGTTACAAGAGAGGGCAAATATGTCAAGGACAGTGGTGGTCGGCGCCTCGAGCGGACTGGGTCGCTGCATCGGCGTCGGTCTCGCTCAGCGCGGCGACCAGGTCGCGCTGTTGGCCCGGCGCCGCGAGCGCATCGAGGCGGCGGCCAAGGAGGCCGGCTCCGGCGCGATCGCCATCGAATGCGACGTCACCGACGAGGGGTCGTGCCGGTCGGCGATCGCCGCCGCCGCCGACGCCCTGGGCGGGATCGACAACATCGTCTACACCCCCGCCGTCGGGCCGCTGGTCCGCATGGTCGACACGGACGCCGCGACGTGGCGGCGCATCTTCGACACGAACGTCATCGGGGCGGCGCTGGTGACGGCCGCTGCGGTGCCGCATCTGACGGTCTCCGCGGGCAAAGCGGTCTACCTGTCCTCCGACGCCGGCACGTTCGGGCCGCCATGGCCGGGCCTGGGCGCGTACGGCGTCAGCAAGGCGGCCCTCGAGCGAATGGTCGACGCGTGGCGGGCCGAGCACCCCGACATCGGCTTCACCACCTTCATCGTCGGGGAGTGCCCAGGCGGCGAGGGGGACGCGGCCACGGGGATGAACATCGGCTGGGACATGGACCTGGCCATGAAGGCCGTGCCGCTGTGGGCCTCCCGCGGCTGCATGCCCGGCAAGCTGATGCCGGTCGAGGACCTCGTCGACGTGGTACACACGATCCTCCGGACGAACGCCGCGACCTCGATGCCGGTGGTGGTGGCCAGGGGCGCGCCCGCCAGCCCCGCGGCGTTCGCGGATTCCGCGCAGTCCTAGCGGCGGTCTTAAGCGCGGCCCAGCTTCTCGCGGACCAGATCGGTCAGGAAACGCCCGGCCGAGGTCGGCCGGAAGGCGCGGGCCGCCCCGGTGAGCGCCTCGCGCGCGTCCGGTGGCAGCTCGACGTCGGCGGCGGCGACGTTGAACTCCAGCTGCTCGACGCTGGACGCGCCGGGGATGGCGACGACGCCCGGATAACTGATCAGCCAGGCCAGCGCCACCTGAGCGGGCTTGGCGCCGACCGCGGTCGCGACGTCGCGCAGCGTCTGCAGCAGCGGCTCGACGCGGCGCAAATTCTCGGTGCCGAACAGCGAGTTCAGCGCCCGGATGCCCCCGGGACGGTTGTCCAGGCCATACTTGCCGCCCAGCAGACCCTGTTCGAGCGGGCTGTAGGCGATCACGATGCGGTTCTCCCGCTCGGCGAAGGGCACCAGATCCTCCAGCGCCCCGGCGTGGGCCAGCGAGAAGTGGACCTGATTGCTCACGACCGGCCGCCCGAGCGCCGCGTCGGCCTTGCGCCACCGCTCGAGCGAGTAGTTGGAGACGCCGACCGCGCCGATCTTGCCGCTGTCGAGCAGGTCCCGCATGCCCGGCATGATCAGCGTGTCGGGGACCAGTGGGTTGGACTGGTGGATCTGGTAGAGCGGGATGCGGTCCAGACCCAGCCGCCGCGCACTGGCGCGCTCGCGCTGCTTGATCACGGCGGGGAACGGCGCGACCGGCATGATCTTGCTGGCCACCGCGACGTCCGCGCGCTCGTCGCCGAGCGCCTCGCCCAGGATCCGCTCGCTCTTGCCCAGCCCGTACACCTCGGCGGTGTCGAACAGCGTCACCCCCAGGGCGCGGGCCCGGCGCACGATGTCACGCGCGGCGCCCGAGGCGTATCCCTCGCCGTAGCCCCACTCACGTGACCCGAACTGCCAGGTGCCCAAGCCGATTCGGCTGACGCGGCCCACTCCGTCGACGTCCAGATACTTCATGCGCCCACCCTAGCCAGGGATCTTGCCCAGCACGTAGTTGGCGATGCCCACCCCGGCCAGCCGCGGTTGGCCGGGGTCCGTGGTGCCGCTGCAGGACACCATCAGGTCGACGATGACGTTGGCCTTGGCCGCGATCGCGCGGGCCGAGCGGATCTGCAGGCCCTTGGGAGCGAGGTCCAGCGTGGTGATGCCGTTGGAGGCGTCGGCGGGCGTGCCCACCGAAAACGGGAGCGCCTCCCCGTTCGGGGGTGTCAGCGTCACGGTCAGGCCGCCGCATCGGCGCCATCCCGACAGCAACGTCCCCAGCTGCGCCTGGGCCGCCGCCGGGTCGTGGAAGGCCACCACGGCCTCGATGACCTGAGTGGACTTGAGAAAGCTGCGCGAGTCCCGGAACTCCGCCGCGCGGTATCCGGCGACGCCGGCGCCGCTATACGCGTCCGGCGTGCCGGGCGCGACACTGCCCCAGCATTCCGGCCGGTCGATGGCCCCTTCGGCGTTCGCGCGGCCCATGTTGTCCCACGTCTGGCCCGCCTCGATGTTCTCGTCGGTGGTGAGGTTCTTCAGGGCGTCGGCGCCCGGCAGGAGCGTGGCCAGGGCGTCGGGTGCGACCGGGCCCGGG